>JAFVEU010000061.1 GCA_017475845.1 Lachnospiraceae bacterium
AACATCAGCTACATTCCCGTCATCGTCATAGGCAGTATCATCTCCGGTATCTTCTTCACCTTCCGGATCTTCATCCTCCGAATAATCCCCGTCCCGTTTTCTTGCCATCATGTCCAGAGCCTTTATTCCGATCACGATCATGGCGGCGATCAGGAAAATTATGATCTTCCATATCCAGGAATTATTCTTCTTCTCTTCACCGGTATCGCCGGGTGCTCCATCCTTTGATACTTCATCTACGGAAAGGATTTCTTCGGTGTCTTTTCTCCCGAAAAGATCTGTTTCCTTTTCTTCCGGGACATCATCAATCTGCGCATTGTTATTGGGAAGTGCGCTTTCCATGATCACCGCATCCGTATCCGACATGGCCGCATTCTGGGGAAGAGTATTACTGTATTCCTCTGTCACATTTAACAGGTCATTTTCAGTGATATCAGTAACAAACCTGACTTCCTCATTTTCCCCGATACGGTCGATTATGAGATAAAAGACTTTTCCGGTTTTAGCTTCAATGGTATAGAACTCCCTGCCTTTTCCGGGAACCGTTTCCGGCTTCTCTTCACAGTCAGCCTCTGCCAGGGATTTTTTCTTTTCCTCTGATTTACTGTCATCGCTGACGGTTCCGGCTGCAGACAGGGCATTTGAGAATAGATTTGCCAGGGTATTTCCCGCTTCATCCGTTTTTATATGATCCGTGACGGTCGCTGTTGCCTCTGCCGGTTTCGTTGCTTCCGCACTGTCAGGGAGTACCTTTGCTTCCTTCCCGGATGCGTCTTTTCTTTTGTAGTATGGATTATTAACCCGGTATGTATCAGACATATTCCCGGCGTAATCCATGGCCTGTATCGCAAAGTTCTCGTACCCGGTATCGAACTGCTGCATACGGATATTCAGCGTCCCCTCGTTAAGAGACGTGAACTCAAAACCGTTAACATATACCGCCTTTACGCCGGAGTCATTGTCATTGGTCTCAATGGTGAGATTACCGTTATTCACTGCAGCATTAAGAGTAGGCTTTGTGTTGTCAAAGCAGGATATCTTTTTATTCTTACTGTATGTCCTGCCTTTCGTATCCGTGATCTCCACATAAACAACGCAGTCCTCGCTTAACTCAAGTGACATTGAATCCGTCACATCCGTCCAGCTTCCGCCGTTGCCTATCTTTGCCCTTACGGAGGCTATTGTGAAATCACCGCTGTCTCCTATGTCCTCAGCAGAGAACTTTACTTCTGCGGATTTTCTGTGCCATCCGGCAGGTTCCGTAATGCCTATCTTCACCACCGGTGACGGCGGCTCTTCCTCTGCTTTGTTTTCGGAGGCGGTACTCTCATTTCCTGATACCTTTTCTCCGAACTGAGTGTTGCTGTCATTGACCGGTATCACGATCACTTCCTCATCTTCTGCCTCATTTGCAAAAGCCCTCTTACCGGATGCGCCCGACAGGATATAGGATATTTCCAGGGTAAGGATTATCACTGCGAGCATGAAAGCTGCAGTCAGCCTTGCCATTCCTGTCTCCTTAATCCTCTTCAGGTGTCTCCGGCTTTTTCTCTGGTCCATTCTTTTCCTCCTCTCTCCTTTTCTGCTTTATGAGCTCGATCTCTTCTTTGTTTATCCCATTCAGGTATTCGAGCTCTTCGATTGTCAGTTTGCTTCTCCGGAAGATCTTCAGTTTCGCAGCATCTTCTGCCTGTCTTTCCAGGAGCTGCCACTTCTTTTCTTCTTTTTTCAGTTTCTCCATGTTTTTATGGATCTTCTGAAGGTGTTCCTTTATTTTTTCAAGTGTCATGGGTCGCCTTTCTGTTTGTTCTCGTTTTAGTGTTTCCCTTGCCTTACCCCTCATCAGTCGGCTTCGCCGACAGCTTACCGATGGCAGCCGCGCTCAGCGCGGCTAAACGCCATTCAAAACGTGCCACTGGCACGTTTTGCCCCATAGGGGGAAGCCTTTAAATTCACTCAGCTGTCTGACTTA
>JAFVEU010000062.1 GCA_017475845.1 Lachnospiraceae bacterium
TTTCCGTATGAAATGATGATCTGGCAGTACAGTGAAAAGGGTTCTGTCCCCGGAGTTGAGGGGGACTGCGACTTAAATATCGGTTTTTTTGAGGGAGAATAAGAGATGGATTACGTGCCGCTTAGGAAGATCCCCGAATATTTCGGCTTAAAAAAGGATGACAGCGTCTGGATTGCATCTGACGTGAAGACCCTTCTCTACACCTGTATCGAAAACGGCGAGAAGGGTGACATGAACGAACTTATCGACGGCATCATAGATATAATAGGCCCGGGAGGGACCATTCTCATCCCCACCTTTAACTGGGACTTCTGTGCGGGGAAAGCCTTCGATATACGGAAAAGTCCCTGCAGGACCGGCGTTATCGGCAAGGTGGCTCTGAAAAGGGATGATTTCAAAAGGACACAGCATCCCATATACAGTTTTGCGGTCTGGGGTAAGGACAGGGAGGAGCTCTGCGCCATGACAAACAAAAGCTCCTTCGGAGCGGATTCCCCCTTCACCTACTGTAAGGAGCATAACACGAAAAATGTCTTTATAGACGTGGAGTGCCAGCACTCATACACCTTTGTCCATTATGTGGAGGAGCAGGCCGGCATCACCTACCGCTACTTAAAGGATTTTACCGCGCCATACATAGATCATGACGGAAAGGAGTCCCTCCGTACCTATTCCATGAATGTGCGGGATCTGGATAAGGATATATTCGTGACCATCTTTCCCTTTGAGGAGGATTTTATAAGGGCGGGAGCAGCCAGAAGGTACGAAGTGAACTCTATCCCCATGAAGACCATAGAAATGGGGAAGACCTATGATATCATATATGATGATGCGGTAAATAACAGAAGCAGGAAGATCTGCACATATAAGGGACAGGATGATTAAATCCATTATAAGGAAAGAGGATTACAGGGCCATATACAGGTTTCTTGACAGGGTATCGCCTCTTCCCCGGGACTGCGGGAGTCTTTGCGGCGCTATTTGCTGCGGAACACCTGAGGATTCTCAATGGGACGAAAAAATGGGTATCTATCTCCGGCCCGGAGAAGATAAGGTACACGATAAGAAGGACAGCTGGCTCTCCTGGAGCGAGGATTCCACGGAGGAATACGTCTTTCCCCCGTCCTGGAAGGGAAAGGTATTCTTTGTGAAATGTAAGGATGCGCCAAAATGTCCCAGGGAAAAGAGGCCTTTGCAATGCCGTACCTTCCCCCTCAGCCCCCATTTTCTGGATGAAGGGCATCTTACGCTGATATGGGATACGGACCCCCTGCCCTATGTCTGTCCCCTTATCAGAGACAATATGGAGCTTAACAGGGATTTTGTCCGTGCAACCTATACGGTATGGAAGCATCTGGTACGGGATCCCCTGATTCTGGATCTCATAGAAATGAATTCGGAAGAAAGAGAAAAGGAAGGCAGGGAAATACGGGTGGTATACGATCCCCTGCGGGACAGCTGAAAGGAGCGGATTTTGACCAGAGAGGAAGTTTTTGAAAAGATAACGGAGATCTTCAGGGAGGAATTTGATGATGATACCCTGGTGATCGTGGATGAGACCAACGCCGAGGATATTGAGGACTGGGACAGCCTTGCCCATGTGGAGCTGGTCATGTCCATGGAAAAGGAATTCAATATGAAATTCAATATAAAGGAAGTGGGGAAGCTTAAGAACGTGGGCGAGATGGCTGACCTCATTCTCAGCAGACTATGATGAACACTTACGAATATGAAGATCTGGAAATCGGGCATAAGGAAGAGTTTTCCGTTACCGTCACGGAGGATATGCTGGAGCGTTTCAGGGAGATCACCGGGGATATGAACCCCTTTCACAGGGATGACGATTTCGCCGTGAAACACGGTTTCAGGTCACATGCGGCTTTCGGCATGCTGACTGCCTCCTTTCTCTCGACAATGGCGGGCATGTACCTTCCCGGCGAAAAAAGCATAATACAGAATACTGAAGTGAAATTCATGCAGCCCGTATATCCGGGGGACAGGCTGACTTTTTGCGGCGAAGTGGCCGAAAAAAATGATGCCTACAGAGTCATAAGGATAAAGGTATCCGTAAAAAACGATGCGGGTAAAAAGGTTTTACGAGGTTCCATGCAGATCGGGTTTCTGGCAAAAGGATAAGGAGGAAGGCTTATGGATGCAAAGATTGAAGAACTGCAGAAGATAATCGACAAGGCACAGAGGATAGTGTTTTTCGGAGGCGCGGGAGTTTCCACGGAAAGCGGCATCCCGGATTTCAGATCCGTGGACGGTCTCTATCACCAGAAGTACGATTACCCGCCGGAACAGATCCTAAGCCACACCTTCTTTATGAGAAAGCCCGAGGAATTCTATAAATTCTACAGGGACAAGATCCTGATGGTTGGCTCCGATAAGAGCCCCGGCCCCAACAAAGCCCATTTAAAGCTTGCGGAGCTGGAGGAAAAGGGAAAGCTCACTGCTGTTGTAACCCAGAATATCGACGGACTCCACCAGGCGGCGGGGAGTAAGACCGTCTACGAGCTCCATGGAAGCATTTTAAGAAACTACTGCATGGACTGCGGAAAATCCTTCGACCTGGATTATATGAAGAACAGCACCGATCCCGTTCCGAAATGCGATAAGTGCGGCGGCATCATAAAGCCTGACGTGGTGCTCTACGAGGAAGGCCTTGACCAGGATACCATTTCCGGCGCCATAAGTGCCATATCCCGGGCAGATGTCCTGATAATAGGCGGCACCAGCCTTGTGGTATATCCGGCAGCAGGACTTGTGGACTATTTCAACGGGGATGCCCTTGTGCTCATCAACAAGGGAGCCACCTCCAGAGATTCACAGGCGGATCTCTGCATATCCGACAGCATCGGAGAAGTTCTTGGATCCATAAAGGTATAAACCCCGTCCGGCACTCTCCTGATCCTAAAATATATACTCAAAAACCCGGGGCTCATCGTCCCCGGGTTTTGGTTTGGGCTTTTTAAACCGTGATCACTTTGCTGATTTGATCTTTATCGTATAGGCGAACTTCTTTCCGTTAATCATTAAGAGAATCTTTACATTGCCTTTCTTCTTAAGCTTTATAGATGCCGACCGTCATCACTTCCAGCATGCCTGACATCTCTTTTCTTCCTTTATGCATGCCGACCGTCATCACTTCCGGCATGCCTGACATCTCTTTTCCCCCTTTATGGATGCCGGCTGCGGAACCCAAAGGGCAGGGCCTTGACAGGATATATCTGATATTCAAAAA
>JAFVEU010000063.1 GCA_017475845.1 Lachnospiraceae bacterium
CCGGCCTCAGGATATTCAAAAACGGCTATGCTGAGATCCAGAAGCGATCTTAATACGGTTTCTCCGTTAAGCAGCTTCAATATCCGTGCATAACCGCCGGTAATCCCTTCATTTTCCCCCTTATTATCCTCCAGCCCTTCCTCCGCCAGAGCCCACTCCATCATATCCTTGTTTCCTGCTCTCATGACAAGAGAAGAAAGCAGCGGGAATTTTTCAAAGCTGTCCGTGATGCCAAGGCTGTTCAGCACCATATCGCAGCGGATGATTATAAGGCTTGCGGTGATCTCGGGAAAAGTCATGCGAGACCCACCTCTGCCGCATAGGGCTCGAAATCGGATTTGGTAAATACCTTTCCAACCTTTACGAACTCATATTTAATAGCCAGGAGATAATGCTTCATGTGCACCTGTCCGTTGGCCTCGGGATCCGCAGCGGCAAGGAAGGCGGCGTTCAGGATACAGTTCTTGATATTACCACCCACAAACTCGAATTTTTCCGCAAGGAACCTGATATCCACATCGTCCGCCAGAGGCGTGCTCTTGGGGATGGTGGTGTTCCAGAGCATCTCTCTCGTATCCACATCGGGGAACTGGAATTCCACGATATACTTCATACGTCTGAAGAAAGCAGGGTCGATATTATGCTTGTAGTTCGTAGCCAGTACGCAGACTCCGTCATAGGCTTCCATTTCCTGAAGGAGCAAGGCCGTCTTATTGTTATTGGAAGACTGATTGGATCCGCCGTCATCGGAACGCTTTGCAAATATGGTATCGCACTCGTCAAAGAACAGTACAACGTTACACTTCTTGGCTTCACGGAAGATCATGGACAGGGATTTCTCGGTTTCACCCACATACTTGTCCACAACCTTGGAAATATCTACTCTGTAAAGCTCCAGATTCAGCTCATGGGCAATAACCTGTGCCATCATGGATTTACCTGTACCGGGAGCACCGAACAGAAGTACCGTAAGTCCGCGGCCGTAAGGATATTTTTTCGTATAATCCCAGTTTTCGTAAACCTGCTTCTTGTAGGTCATCTGCTCGATAGCATGGCAGATGGTCTCCCTCTGGCTCTCGTTCATTACTATATCTTCAAAACCGAACTTGGCTTCTACCCTGCTGGCCTTCTGGGACAGCTCGGAACTCATCTGGGCGTAGCACCCCTTGAAAAGGTTCTTCTTCGATATCTTTTCCTCTCTGTCCATGGTTGAAAGAGCCTTTGCCTTCACCAGGGCATCGTGGACCTTTCCCGAGGTAAAGAGGAACTTTGTCGACATCTCCAGAAGATCTATCTCGTCCGCCAGATCGTAGGGCTTGGAAAAATACTCCCAGCACGCAAGCCTTTCGGTGGTGGTCGGAGTCGGAAGCTCCAGATCCGTAACCGTCATCTTGGTGACTTCCCTGAAATCGATATAGAGCTTACTCATGGCAAAGACCAGCACGTTACTCTCTGTAAGTCTGGCAAAGGCCATGTCCATATAACCGAAGAATTTCTCCTTTTCCTCGTCGCGGTAGGTCAGATCCGTGAGGCAGCAGCAGGAATTCGTAAGGATACACTCTCTCGCAACGGCCCACAGCGCACGCTCTACAAAGCCGTAGTCATAATTGAAAAGCTTTTTGCAGTTGATGCTGATGGCCTTCATCTTATGCTTCTCACAGAACTTCTTTACGAAGAACTTCCTTCCGCTGCCATCATCTCCGTAATAATAAAAGATACGGACGCCGTCATTATAGGAGATCTCCATGGCGTCGAGGACTCCCTCGTTAGCCATGATGGGATTCAGCTCCTCATCTTCCCTTGTCATCATTTCTATGAAACGGGTATAGTCCTCATCCAGCTTGTTGGGATTCCGGCCGAACAGGCAGTCTATGACCCTTTTGTCCGGGGATACAACGGTGGAAAAAGGCATGCTCTTCATAACCTGCAGTGAGAGCACCGGAAGAAGCTGCTCCAGACAGGTGGACATATCACCGTAAGCTCCGGTAATGGAGAAATGGTCACCGTAAAACACCTTTGCTGCCGATTCAATAGTGGGAGCGGAAAGATTTGCGTTTTCATTTACTATCTGGAAGACGGAAGCATAATCCGTCTGGGTGGATGAAAGGATCCCGCAGGCAAAACAGAAAAGGGTAAAGGGTTCAAACTTCAGTTTGTGGCAGAGCTCATAGAAAGGCAGGGACGTCCCCGCTTCCACGGTAAGAGCCGCCCTTTCGTCTATGACCTCAAGCCTCTCCTTTAACGACAGAGAGGACCTTTCCGTTATCCTGGAAGCGGACGCTGAGGTTTCGGACATGCTGCCTATCTCCTCGGAAGAGCTGAAACCGCCTAAAAGGCTTAAGAGCTCATCATCAAAGGCTTCCTCTTCTTCCTCGTCCTCTTCCTCTTCGCTGTCCACGATATTTATCTCCAGCTCGTCATCTGAAGCGCCTTCCCCGGAGGCATCTTCCGCGGAATAGAACTTGTCTACCTTCGTCCGGCACATGTCGGATGCCACTTCGATATCGGGAAAAAGGACATTCTTATACCCGCCGTCACCGGAGGCATAGACCTCCTTCATTTTCGTGATATATTCGTCCGTGGCTGTATTGACGCAGTCAAAGACATATTCCATATATTCGTTATAACCGTTGAAGGGTTTTTTTGCCAGATCAGAATCGTATCTGCCCATCTCTAACTATTTCCTTATCGCCTTACTAAATATTTAAGAACCCTTACGGGTTCTCTGTCCCTCCGGTCCTGAATATCGCCGTCTCATCGAAAACAGACGGTCTCTTATTTAAGGATCTTTCCTCTTTTTCGGCAAAGACACCCTTGTTTTTATTGAGAGGAGTGGTCTTTTCCCTTTCCATGTACGTCAGCCAGTCGGATTCCGTCTCATAGTAGGGATCCGGCTCCGCAGCCCGTTTTACGGTATTCTGCTGATCCTTTACCAGTCTGTCCTCTAAGCCCATATCACTCCATGGTTCCTGTACCGATAAATTCCTTCAGCTCTTCCGGGAACTCCTCCCCGGGTATCTCCTGCATC
>JAFVEU010000064.1 GCA_017475845.1 Lachnospiraceae bacterium
CAGGATTCTTCTCTGCAAAGATCTGAGCCCGGAGAGATGAGATCTCCTGTAGATCCTCATCGCTTAAATACGGCATTAAGGGAAGAAGGACCTTCTGGTTATCCTCCTCCATAAGATCATCAACCAGGGTCTGCTCCACATCCGATAACAGATCTTCCACGGGCAGTTCAGCTATGGGCGGCAAACCGGACTTGCCGGTAGTCGATGACCCGCCATCCGGCTCCTCATCCGGGTCATCATCCGGATCCGCTGCGATATCGTTTTTCCCGGTGACATGTTTTAATACAATACCGCTTACGATCTTTCTGAGCTTCGCTTCAAGGCCGGACAGTGTATCCGCCGGGTTATCGTCTTCATCCCCGGTTCCGGCCTCCGCAGATTTCAGAGCCCTTATCCTGTCTAAGATCCCGGCAATATCCGCTGCTACGGACTTGCTTATGTATTTTCTGTAAGGCGCAAGTGTCTTTTCCGGATTTCCGTCCATGATATCATCGACGAGAGCTTTTTCCTTGTCCGTCAAAAGCTCTTCCGATGACAGTTCAACCGGTTTCGGCAGCTGGTCTGTTCCGGCCAGCAGAACCTGTCCCGGCTCTGTCTCCTTAAATCTGTCCGTATCGGCTCTCCAGCTCTGGGCTCCAAGCTCTTTTTCTGTCCTCCAGTCCTGACATGCCTTCAGATCATAATAATCTCTTTTCTTTTCGTAACCCTTCCTTCTACGGAAATGGGATTTTTTGCTGACGTTCTTGCCTGAGTTGAATTCCTGCAGGACCTCCAGCGAAGCCTCTTCTGCGGCCTGCTTATCACTTTCAAGCTGGGCTTTTCTTCCGAAAACGGACCGCTTCAGATCAGCGATCCTGCTGCTGCCCTTAAGCATCCTTACCCATCTTGAGGAAGCTGAGGCATTCGCTGCCTGTAATGAAGCTGCCGCAGCTCCGGATGAAGACATGGTTGCTGTTGCTGTTGCCGAACTTGCAGTTATCCCGGATTTTCCATCAGCTTTTTTTAATCTGCTCTTCGCTGTCGGATCCATACCTTCTCACCTCACATAACAACTGCCCCCCCGCAGTTTATCACGTCGTACATAGGATTATACGACAAGGCGCTTACCCCTGGCACCCTCAAACTGTATCTATAACTGCACATTAAACAGGTTTCTGAGCTGGTTTACTATATCGTCCGAACTTGCATTGATAAGGGCTGCCTCGTTAACGGAAGACAGGGTCCTCAGCTGGTCCTCGGCATCGCCGCCGCTCAGATTATAGCCTATGGAATAGACCGGAACATCCAGACCTCCCACGATCCTTGACGCTCTCTTCAGATCCACGCCCCTGTTGGCATCCCCGTCCGAGAGGACGAAAAGCATGGGCTTTGCATCCGGCACTTCTTCCATCTTTTCCTCGATCATCTTTAAACCCACCAGAACCGCATTATATGTGGCGGTTCCCCCGGAGGCCGTAAGAGATTTGACCGCGCCGGAGAAATACGCCCTCTGGGTAGCGTCAAACTGCTCTATGGGCAGGTTCACATATACATCCTCATTATAGGATATCAGCCCGATATAATGGTCATCGCTTATATATCTGGAAGAGGCCAGAAGGGATTCCTTAAGGGAATTTATGGGCATTCCGTCCATGGATCCGGAAATATCCGATACAAATACGGCAACGACAGGTCTTCCCCCGTCCTTGGAGGCTTTCCACACCTTCTGCGCCGCTATGTAACCTGATCCGTCCAGGCCGGATTCCTGGGAAACATATTCATCATGCTGGTTAAAGCCCTTATCGGAGGCCAGTCTCTGCATCTTGTCAGAAAGGCAGAATTCGGTAAACAGCCTGGCCGCCTCCTGCTTTTCCTCCGAAACATAATCAAAGGTGTATACCGGATGGTCATGCCTTATTCCCGCAGGAGTATAGACATACTTCCTGAGTTCGGGAGTGTTCCTGTATGCCTGCTCCTCCATGACCATGGCTTTTATGATCCCTTTTTCGGCCTGTTCTCTCAGTACTGCCGTTGTATATGCTACAGGAGGGGACTGCTTCTGATACTCAAGGAGCTTTTCCGAAGCCGTGTCAGACAGCGGATCCGAAGGATCAAAGGCCTTCAGCATTGCTGTAAGGATGTTCAGACCGGTTGAAGAGGTATAGGGATTAGTATAGGCAAAGGTCAGGTCTCCCGCAAGGGAAGCCTCCAGCACCTTATCCACCGTAACATCTCCGTATTTTGAAACAAAGCCGTCATAGGTGTTCTTTTCCATAAGAATACCCGCCGTATTTCCGGCGATACGGTCTTTGAGCTCTATAACCTTGAATCCGTGGGCTTTCAGCATTTCTCCCCAGGCATTGTTGGAAGGAACAAAAACATCCGGGCGGTAATCTCCGTCGTTCATATAAGTGACCACCTCACCGGAGGTGATCTTCCTTACGGATACGGATACTGTCCTGCCGTCTATGGTCTGCTTTGACCTGTTAAAGTTCTCCGCCGCCTCGACCATCCAGTCATCCGGCGCTTTGGAGCTCATTTCCGTTGCGGCGGCGATCTCTATATCTATATCTCCCCGCCCCTCCGCAACTATGGGGAAGGTGTCAATACTTGCAAGACTGGTCACGGCTTCATCCGTATTATAGATATCAAGGGGTGCGCTTATGGAGACCGGTGCGATCTTATCGTAATACACATCCAGCTCTTTCATGCTCTCTTCCCTGGTATATCTGGAAGCATCATCCGCTATGGATCCCGAACATGCCGTACAGCATAATACTGTCACCAGTACCAGGATCACCGATATTATCTTTTTCAAAGCTTTTCCCCTCCGTTTATGGTATTTCTGATGGTTCTTATCCAGCTGTCCAGGAGACTTCTGTCCGGATTCTCCTGCTCGTTATAACTGTCGATCCAGTCGGCTGAAACCTTGAGGAGCTCCTTGGACTGGTCGAGGAGCTCCTGATTCTTGCTTAAGGATCTCTCTACCTTATCCATGTCTAATTTGCTCTCGTCCGCCCCGGGTCCGGAAACGATGCACTGATTTACTATTCCTCTGTAATTAAGGCAGATCTCATGCTCCACCTGTTCCAGAGTATTGACCGTATCCTTGAGATATGCGGCATCATTGCTTTCAAGCAGCATCTGCTGGCGTTTCTGCAGTTCATCCATGCGGTCAAGCTGGGACAGGCATCTGTCCATCAGATTCACTGCCCCGGGGGTTGATTCCTTTATCTGCATGAGTCTTTTTCTGGTATTCACCGGATTCCCGGCATCCAGCCTGTACTGCTCAGCGATATCATTATGGATATCCAGTGACTTAAGCCTTTTTTCCTCAAGCATATCCTGCCTGTGTATCCTGGCGGCTGCGGAAATAAGCCTGACAGAGGAAACAGCAAAACCCGCCCCGAAGATCAGGGGGACTGCCGTTGAAACAGCTGTAGCCGTCCGTATGCCAAGGGATATTATCATCCCGGGGGCTAACAGCTTCATAAGCAGAAAGGAACCTGCCGTAAGCCCTGCCAGTATAACTGTCCTTATTATCTTTCCCTTTAATAGATCTTTCATTTCCCATCAATCGGCGGATCGCCCCACAGCCTGCCCTTTATAAAGCAGACCGCTTCTTACCGCATTTATATCAGGCGTGTCCCACCAGGTTTTCCTTCAGCTCGTTCTCTATGTTCTGAAGCTCTATTTCAGCATTCCTGCGCTTCTCGCGGCCTTCTTCCTGTATCTTCATCACTTCGTTTATCATGGAGATGATATCGGTATTGGCCTGCTTCAGGGTCTCGATATCAACGATGCCCCTCTCCGCCTCTTTTGCGGACTCTATGGCATTGACCTTTAACGCCGCCGACTGTTCCTTCAGCATCTTATTTGTGAGGTCGCTTACGGAACGCTGCATCTCTATGGCCTGCCTGCTGTTCTCCATGGCAAGGGCAAGGCTCACTCTTCTCTTCCAGAGGGAAATGGTATCGGTTGAACTGGTATAGAGACTGCGGGCCATCTCCTGGTCGTTCTGCTGTACCATCCTTATCTGGGGAGCAAGCTGCATGCAGGTGGTACGGGTGAGCTCCATATCATAGATCTGCTTTTCAAACTGGTTGATCCGCTCATTTAAGTCCCTGTAAGCCCAGGCATCTTCCTGGGTTCCGCTTTCCTCAGCCTTCTGCTTTAGCTCTACAAGCTCTCCCGCCTTCACTTCTTCCAGCTTCTTCTTCCCCGCCAGAATGTACATGGTGAGTTCCTTGTAATATTCCAGGTTCTCGGCATACATCTTGTCGAGCTTGTCTATATCCACAAGGAGCTTCATCCTCTGTCCTTCCAGTTCTTTGGCGATCCCGTCCACGGTGCTGCTCACCTTTCCGTAGCGGACTTTAAGCTCCTCTCCCTTTTTTTTGATGTTATTGAAGAGCTTGAAACCGCCCTGGGAATCGGGGTCACAGTTTTTAACCTGGACGGTAAGCTCCGTAAGGAGTTTTCCTATCTCTCCCACATCCTTGCCGGAAACGCCCTTCAGCGCATCATCCGCAAAGCCTGTGGCCTTTTTCCTGGCAGTTTCCCCGTATCTGGATATAAGAGCACTGTTATGCAGATCGATCTTCTCCGCAAATTCATCAACCGTCTTCTGTTCTTCGGGAGAAAGTGCTTCCACCTCGCTCTTTATCTGCTCGATCTGTGCCCCCAGATCGGAAGCCACGATCTCGTTTTTCTCTTTTACAGCATTGTCTAATACCGGTTCATCAACCCCGTCTAAGATAAGCTCTGCCATTTTCCTGTCACTCCTTTCACAGATCAGAATCGTGGTAAACGGCAGAACCTTTTCGTTCCGGCGTTTACTGCATCACATTATTATACTATAATTTCCTCCGGACTTGAACAAAAACCCTGCCGGATCTCAGGATTGAAGCGTTTATCCTGCGCCGGATCCGAAGGTCCGGTGCTTCTACCAGAGGGCGATCTCCGTACCGAAAATGCTGTCCGTGCCCTTTCCGGTCTTTCTGTTTATCTCATACCACGCAGAGGTGGAATTGTGATCCCCCATGTTGTCGTACAGCTGTATCGTCACCATATCTCCGCTGCTGCTGTCTATGGCGGCAAGAGAGGGCCGGTACCCGGTCTCTTTTTCATAGTAGTCCAGAGCCAGCTCGCAGATCTCATCATCCGTGTAGCCTCCCCCGGCACTGTTTTCCGGTAATGTATCGTCCTTACCTAATTCCACGGATGAAAAGGGGGTATAATCGATCCAGACATATGAATCCTCCGCCTTTTTTTCGTAGTCATCATACATTTTCTCGCTGATATGCTCGGCGTTTTCCGTATCCCAGAAGTCGTTTTTGGAATAGTACCAGGGTTCTTTATCCGGATCCGAAAAGTCCATATCATAGATGATGCCGTCTATGGGTGTCAGGAATTTATAGGAACCCTCTATGCCATAGTGTATGAGTACATAATTGGAAGCAGAGGAAGAACCTTCATTATAAAAGGTATTATCCTCCGAAAGGTAATATCTGTCTCTCTCCCCTGCACTGACGATCCTTGTCCAGTCTCCTGACCTGACGCCATACACTTCAAATACGGTTTCAGGATATTCCCCGTCGGAATCCGCTCCGATAAAGAGCTCATCCGTTCCGTCATTATCCAGATCGCGGAAGTAGTATCCCATCTTTTCCATGGGATCGTAGTCCCCTCCCCTTGTATTGGTAAACAGTCCCGGGAGGTAGCTTAAATTATTATCCATAAGCTTTTCCATATCCCAGCCCTCGGACACGGCACGGGCATACTTCCTGATAATGCCGTCATATATCTCTTTGACCGCAGCATCTCTTCCCCCCGGCGGATTCCACAGATTGGAAACAAATACATATCCGTCAGGACTTTCCTTCATAACGAGGCGGTATACCGGTCCCTCCGGAGTCTCTTCATCCTCACCGAAATATCCGGATATATAGTCAATGCTCAGCTCGTCACCTTCTTTCCTTCCGGAAATGACCCTGGCCGGAAGATAGTTGGTGTCGCCATGCTCAAAGACATAGACATCCTGATCCTGTAAATAAAGCCAGTTCAGTGGATGGGCCATCTCATCAAAGGTCATTCCCGTGGTCTTTTTTACAAAATCCTCCGCTTCCTTTTTACCCACAAATGTAAGTGAAGCATAGACCTCTTCATCCCCTGTGGCCTTTAAGAAATCCTTCTCTATCTTATCCTCGTCGTATTTTGAAGTATCCGTTCCGGCTCCGTTATAGAACACTTCCTCCCAGAAAATATCCTTCGGGGACGAGAATTCAGCCACCACAAAGCCGTTATATTTTATATCTCCCAGATCCTTTTCTATCTTTTCAAGCTCTTCCTTCGTAAGGGCTCTTTCCTCCGGCTCAGGTTCAGGTTCCTCTGCGTCAGCAGAGGCTGCCCCGGAAGGTTCTTCCGCCGCTGTATCTTCTTCCAGCTCCTCCTCTGTTTCTCCGGAAGGGCTCTCCACCGAAGCCGCCGCACTGCTTTCCGGAGCTGCCCCGCTCTCCTTTTTCCCGCATCCGGAAGAAAATGATACGATAATTAAAAATAACACTGCCAGAATTACATTCTTATTCGTATTATTAATCAACATACACATACTCTTTTACTCCTTTTTCAATACGATTAATATCATAGCATTTTCAAGGCTAAAAAATAAGTCCCCTGATCGTTCCGGGGACTTGTTTTTTGGGGTCCTTATGACACGAACAGGAGAAAGGTTCCGGGATAAAGGACCGGTGCATTTATACTGAGAAGAGCTATGGGATCTATTGACAAAAAGCTTTATTGGTAGTACAAATGGGCGTGACACCGCTTTATCCTTACCATGTTTTACGGTTTTTATGATCTATCCTCCGGAACCGGGAGCCCGGTTTATCCGGAGTGCGGGAACAGATATGTCTTGTCCGGGAATATCAAAAACCAAACAGATCACCGCCTGCATCATAGCCTTTATGATGTTTTTTATGGTGCTGTTCTCCGCTTTTTTCATTGCAGCCGAAGCTCATCACCACTGTGAAGGCGAG
>JAFVEU010000065.1 GCA_017475845.1 Lachnospiraceae bacterium
AAGGAGCTGATCCTCGTGGCCCAGGAGACCACGGTCTATGGCAGGGATCTGTACGGCAGAAAGATGCTGCCTTCCCTCCTTCGTGAGCTGTCAAAGATCCACGCTCTTAAGTGGATAAGACTCATGTACTGCTATCCCGAGGAGATCGATGAAGAGCTGATCGATGCCCTTAAGGAGCTTCCGAAGGTCTGTCATTATCTGGACATGCCTGTACAGCACTGTTCCGACAGGATACTTAAGAGGATGGGCAGGCGTACCACAAAGGCGGATATCACGGCTCTTATAGAAAAGCTTAGAGTCGAGATACCGGACATAGCCATAAGGACCACTCTTATCAGCGGTTTTCCCGGAGAAAGCGAAGAGGAGCATAAGGAACTCCTGTCCTTTGTACGGGATATTTCCTTTGACCGGCTGGGGGTTTTCGCCTATTCCAGGGAAGAGGGGACGAAGGCCGCAGACTTTCCGGATCAGTGTCCGGAGGAGATAAAACTCAGGCGCAGGGATGAGATAATGGCCCTGCAGCAGGAGATCTCTTCCGAAAAGAACAGGCTTTTATCCGGCAGAGAGCTGTATTGCATGATAGAAGGCCGGATACCGGAGGATCATGTACTTGTGGCAAGGACCATGAGGGACGCTCCGGATATAGACAGTCTCTGTTTTATCGATGAGGCAGCGGGTACGGAAGGACTGTTGAGCGGAGATTTTGTAAAAGTAAGGGTGAAAGGCTCCTCCGAATACGATCTCTTTGCGGAGCTTTGCCGATAATAAAAGGAGTATCTGAAAAACAATGAATCTTCCAAATAAGCTTACGATCTTAAGGATCATACTGGTTCCCGTTTTTGTTGTGATAATGCTTTCCAGCTGCTTCGGGAACGCTTCCAGGTGGGTTGCCCTTGCGATATTCATAATCGCAAGCCTTACGGATCTTCTGGACGGAAAGATCGCAAGAAAGTATGGTCTTGTGACCAATTTCGGTAAATTCATGGATCCCCTGGCGGATAAGATGCTGGTCTGTTCGGCATTGATCTGTCTGGTGGAGCTTGGCAGGATATCCTCCTGGATGGTGATCGTCATTGTGGCGAGAGACTTTGTGATCAGCGGCTTCAGGCTGGTGGCTGCGGAGAGCGGCAAGGTCATAGCCGCCAATTACTGGGGAAAATTTAAAACCGCCTCACAGATGGTGATGATATGTCTCCTGATAGCGGATATACAGTACGGTTTCTTCCCTCTGCTCTCGGAGATCTTCAAGTGGATAGCCCTTATACTTACAGTGATATCGTTGATTATCTACCTTGCGGACAACAAGGACGTTATGAAGGAATAAAAGATCATGTCAGAAGAAGACAGTAAATCCAAAGATAAGAATGCGGACGCGGCCCTGAGACTGGTGGGCATAAAAAGAAAAGCCGTGGAAAAAGAGCTTTCGGACATTATCTCTGCCGGAAATCCCTCGGTGGAGATCAGTGAGGAAGAGGGGGAGATACTCATCCGCCTCCACGCTGAAGATGAGGAGGACAGGAGCGGGAAGAAGCTCTTAAAGCCTGTGCTTAAGGAGATAAAGTCCAGGCTCGGGCAGATGATCTATTCCACCGATGAAAACACCACTCTGGAGGAGGCGGTAATAAACCTGTTAAAGGAGAACCAATTTACCATAGCCACCTCGGAAAGCTGTACCGCGGGGCTTTTTACCGGAAGGCTTGCCAATGTGCCCGGAACCAGTGAGGTTCTTAAAGGGGGCATAATTGCCTATACCGAAAAGGTCAAACGTAAATATGCCGGAGTAAAAAGGCATACCCTTGACAAGAATACAGCAGTGAGCGAACGGACCGCGGCAGAGATGAGCAAGGGCGCCTGCGCCATGTTCAAAACGGACTGCGGTGTTTCCATCACCGGTCTTGCAGGACCGGGGGGTGGCTCAGACAAGCAGCCCATCGGTCTTGTTTATATAGGGGTTACCGTACAGAAAAAGACCATCGTAAAAGAATATAGTTTTTCCGGAGACCGTCAGGAGATACGTTACCAGGCGGTTACAGAGGCGCTGGCTCTCTTAAGGCTGTCGCTCTTAAAGCACTTCTCGGAGATCACTTTCTCCTGAATTTCTGACCTGTGCCTTCCGGAATTGCAGGAGGTGCTTTATGACAGAAACAGAGATAATGGCCTTTATCGATGAAAAGAAGTATAACGATCTCCGTGCCACCTTATCCGAATTGAACGAAGCCGATATAGCGGCTCTTCTTGAAGACCTTCCAAAAGAAGTTCAGCTTAAGACCTTCCGTCTGCTGCCAAAGGACATGGCAGCAGATGTCTTTGCGTTCCTGCCTACCGATGTGGAGCAGGAGATAATCACCTCTCTTACCGATTCCGAAGCAACAGCCATTATAGACAACCTTATGGCGGATGATGCTGCCGACCTTATGGAGGAAATGCCGGCAAATGTGGTGAAAAGGCTGCTTTCCCATGCGAGCCCCGACACCAGAAGGGATATAAACCATCTCTTAAAATTCCCGGAGGATTCAGCCGGTTCCATAATGACGGTGGAGTTTGTGGACTTGAGGGAAAACCTGACGGTGCAGGAGGCCCTTGACAGGATAAGGAAGACGGGTATAGACAGAGAGACCATAAATAACTGCTACGTCCTGGACAGCGCCAGAAGGCTTACCGGCATGGTGGCCTTAAGGACCCTTATCCTTTCCGAGAAGGAGGATCTGATAAGGGACATCATGGAGGAAAACGTGATCTCTGTTGATACCATGATGGACCAGGAGGAAGTAGCAAGGATGATCTCCAAATACGACTTCAGTTCCATCCCTGTGGTGGATTCGGAAGAAAGACTGGTAGGGATCATCACCGTAGACGATATCATCGATATCATCGAAGAAGAGGCTACGGAGGATATCCAGAAGATGGCAGCTATCCTTCCCTCGGACGATCCCTACGACCGTATGTCTCCCGTGGATCTCTGGAAAAAGAGGATAGGCTGGCTCCTTTTGCTCATGGTTTCCGCCACCTTTACGGGAAAGATAATCACCAGCTACGAATCCTCCCTTCAGGCGTATATCATATTGACAGCTTTTATCCCCCAGCTTATGGATACGGGAGGAAACTGCGGCTCCCAGACTTCCACCACCATAATCCGTGCCCTCTCCCTTAACGAGATCAGCTTTTCGGATATAGCAAGGGTGGTATGGAAGGAATTCAGGACCGCCATAATCTGCGGCTCCACCCTGGCTGTGGCCAATTTCATAAAGCTTCTTGTGATAGACAGGGCCGAGCCCATGGTTGCGCTGGTGGTATGCATTACAATGATCTGCGCCGTTATCTGTGCAAACCTTGCGGGCTGTATGCTTCCCATGATAGCAAAGAAATTCGGCTTTGACCCGGCGGTGATGGCAAGCCCCATGCTCACCACCATAATCGACGCCCTGACCCTTTCCATTTATTTCCAGGTGGCAGTACATGTTTTAAGGATAGGGATATGATCCCTGTGAGGATTTTTGTGGGATCTCCCTTTCCGGGGTCGTCTTGTATCCAAAGCGGGGGCATGATATAATACGGGGAAACGGGGAGTATCCCGAAAACCATCATAAGAAAAGGAAGTGGCGTGTATGCATTTTATAATCACAGGAAAGAATATCGACGTTACTGAAGGGCTGAAGACAGCTATAGAGGAAAAGATCGGCAAGCTGGAGAAGTATTTTACTCCCGACACGGAGGTGCATGTGACCCTTTCCGTTGAAAAGGAGAGGCACAAGATAGAGGTCACCATTCCCGTAAAGGGAAATATCATAAGAGCCGAGCAGGTTTCAAATGACATGTATGTTTCCGTTGATCTGGTTGAAGAGATCATCGAGAAGCAGATGAAGAAGTATAAGAAGAAGATAATCGAAAGATCCCAGGAAGGCGGAGATTTCCAGCAGGATTATTTGGATCAGGACTTTTCCGATGACGGTGAGATAAAGATCGTAAGGACCAAGAGGTTCGGTTTTAAGCCCATGTATCCCGAAGATGCCTGTGTTCAGATGGAGCTTCTGGGACATAATTTCTACGTGTTCATGAATGCCGAGACCGAAGAAGTGAATGTGGTATATAAGAGGAGAGGAAATACCTATGGCCTTATCGAGCCTGAGATTTAAAACCATTCGGGGAGCGTGGGGTACTATTTAAGGTAAGCTGTTCGGAGTTTCCATGCCATTTCCGTTCTGCAGATAAGCTGCGGTAAGGGGTGGCGGTCAGGAGGATATCGGAATGAATTTCAGAAGTAAAAAACTGCTTTCCCTGCTTGTTGCCTGCTCTCTTATCTTTTCATCGAATATTGCGGCATTTGCGGGACAGCTTGGTACAGACGGGAACGGAGTATACGGTGAAGAGTATTCTTCGGTGCTCCTTGTCTCCGGCACCACTGCGGTGCAGAAGGCACTGAAGGGCACCGTAAAGATAGGAAGCGGAAGCCCGGATCTAAAGGTGAGCTCCAATAATACAGTATCCGTGGATGATGTGAAGACCGCCATCATCGAATCGCTGAAGTTCACCGCAAATGACAAGACCTATTTCATCAAAGACGGAAGTCTTATAAATGATGAGGATCTCAGCATTGTGGCCAGCGGACTGTCGGACAACTGTGTATCCGTAAACCTGATCTCCATAAGGAAGGCAGGAGCCAGACCCGGAGATGCGAAGAAGGACTTCTACGACAAGAAAAAGAACTATATCGAATCCAAGGGAAACGATATAATCGAGTACAGCGCAACGCTCAACACCGGACTCTTCCCGGATTCAAAGAGCGAGGAGGCCAGGGGAGATCTTTTCTTAAAGACCTTCTTAAGCGGAACGGTTTCCAGCCAGAGGGTTTATTTCGGAAGCGGAAAGTACTCCCTCTATGTGGAATATGATGCTGCGGTTGAGTACAGAGGTTCAAAGGTCGGAGCCACCAGCCATCATCTGGTTTCCGGGACCAATCCCGTGGATGGAGTGGTTGACGGAGCACTGGGAGTTTCGGTCCGTCTGGAGGAAGTAAGCGGAAACAGGTGGAAGCCAATTGACGGCAGAAGCTATGACGGATACTTCTGGAAGGACGACACAGGGATTACCTTAAAGAAGCCCAAGGTTTATAACGGAACAAAGATCGCGGCATGGAACAATGACGGGGACAGGCCCTATTTCAAGATCCCCATGACCTATAAAAAGAAAGCCATCGCTGGTGACAGGCTTACAAATGCCGACAAACAGGCTTTGAAGGATGCCCTGGCAGGCACTTCCTTCTACTTCACCATAGAGCCGAGGAAGCTCAGCACGGATCTCATCACCTATTCAAAGTATGAGCCCGAAAAGTTCTATGTAAAGAAGCTGACCCTCAATACGGAGTCAAATACCCTGAAGGGAACCATACAGTACAGGCATTATAAGACCAAGAAGAATTCCCTTAATATGAGGACGCTTAAGAATGTAGGCAAGAAGCTTAAAATGGTTTCCAAGTCTTCCTTTGATTCAAAGCCCGGTTCAAAGATCGATGCTTACTTTGTATATGATTCGGGCAAAACGGAAATCACTCTGCACGGTGTGAACGGATATTACGGTTCTGCGGTGATAAACAACAGGACAAAGAACGTGATAAAGATCAAATAAGAGCCGGTCATATGATCCGGATCATCGGGCGGAAGTATATCACTTCCGCCCGATTTTATTGCAGGCGGAGTTATGGATTTCGCTTACGAAAAGAGTTTTGTCTTTGACTATAATTGGTTCATTTTATTGTTTTTATGTTATAATGACGGTCAAATAAGGAGATTTTCAAGGGAGAGTAATGCTTTATACTTCTTTTGCCGTTACGGGTCTTGTAATAACCGTTATCTTCGGCTGCCTTGCTTTTGTCATGAAAAAGAAAGGATATGTGCCAGGGGGCCTTTCGTTAGCCGCAGGCAACTTTATCGAACACTATCATCTCATCTTTCTCCCTTTCCTCTTTGCGGTATTCCTTTTTTCCCGGCTCTTAAAGCTGGAGGCTTTTCCCAACGGATTTCATGTGGACGAGCTGTCCATGGCGGTCGATGCAAAGAGCATATTGTATCACGGCACGGACCGGGGAGGGATCCGTTTTCCCGTGTATTTCAGGAATTACGGCGGAGGGCAGAATGCCCTTTATATTTATATACAGGCGCTGATCCTTAAGTTTCTGAAACCCACCATCTTTGCTTTCCGCGTCCAGGCTGTGTTCTGGGGAGCGGTGTGATTTTTAATGATGTTCGGTATAGCTTATGAGCTTACGGGAAGCCGGGGCTGGGCCTTGTCAGGTCCGGTGCTTGTGACTGTGCTCCCGGTATATGTGATGTCGGAGCGCTGGGGACTTGAAGCTTACCTCTTTCTGCCCTTTTCTTCCATGGTCATGTTTTTTGCCATACGCTCCGTCAGATCCGGAAAGATCCGGGACTTTATCCTCACAGGTGTCTTTATGGGCTTATCCCTCTATACCTATGCGGTTTCATATATAGTTTGGCCCGTATTTATCATCCTTTCTTTTTTATATCTTATATACCTTAAAAAGATCGATCTCCGGAAAACCCTTGCTTTTATCGTGCCCTTAGGGATACTCGCCTTTCCGCTGATCCTGTTCCAGCTTGTAAATTTTAAGGTGATAGCTCCGTTTTCACTGGGGTTTACGGATTTTATTCCCCTTCCGGAGAAAAGAGGGAGAGAGGTGGGATTAGGAAATGCCCGGGAAGCCCTTAATTTTACCGGAAAGCTCCTTTTGGGAGGAGAGAAGCTCACCTATAATGCGGTATCCGAATTCGGGACCATCTATCTTTTCCTTATCCCCTTTGTGATCATCGGGCTTGTGATCTGTATCGTAAAGACTGTTCTTTCATTAAAGACAAAGACCTTCAGCTGTCATGCGCTGATCCTCTTTTTCTGGGCGGGATCCACGACGTTCATGCTTCTTTTGAAGAATCCTTCCGTTAACCGTTTGAACATGATCTTTATGCCGTTCCTGCTTTTTATTGTTACAGGGGTTCATACTGTCCTTAATGGTAACACGGCTGCTGTTGTCTGGATGATACTCTGGACCGGGGCGTCATTCCTTTTCTTCATGTATTTCTATTTCTTTATCATGAACAATATCTACGGAAGGAATGAACTCTTTACCGATGCTTCCTTCGGAAGGGCCATAGA
>JAFVEU010000066.1 GCA_017475845.1 Lachnospiraceae bacterium
CAGCAGTGACTTTAAGGGAAAGTTCACCTTTGCCGATGACGGTGAGATCATAGTGCCGGACTCTCCGGATTCCTATGATGCAGTCCATGTTGAGCCCGGGTACCTTATAAATAAGCCCTGGTTTGACTATGATGAGAAAAGCGGCAGATACTTAAGATATGAGTATGATGAACCTCAGATCGACGGTGAGAATAAGGAGCAGCTGGCTGTTGACAATATAATCCTGCAGTATTCCTCCTGGGAAGTGGTGGATGAAAAGGGCTATTTGGGCTTTGACTGTCATTCCGGCGGAAAGATGACCTACATTACTCACGGTAAGGCCCGGGACGGCTCCTGGATACGATTTGACGGGGATACAGGGTCGGTGAGATATTTTGACAATAACGGAAATGAAATCGTAATGAATCAGGGAAAGACCTGGATATTGATAATCCAGGATACCCTTTCGGATAAAGTGGTGATCTCTTAAGATTCACCGGCCTTTTCCGATAAGTAAGCATATACATTCGTTGATTCTGTCCATGGCATATAAAAGTAGAAAAAAGCATAATTTCATAATCCAGGGTGGCATACTGGCCATTGCCGGGATCATCACCAGGATAATCGGCCTTTTCTACAGGGTTCCCGTCACCAATATAATCGGTGATGAGGGCAACGGCTACTATGCCGCAGCATACCAGATCTACAATATCATGCTGCTGATCTCTTCATACAGCCTTCCTCTTGCCATTTCAAAGATCGTTTCCGCCAGATATTCAAAGGATGAATTTGTAAATTCCAGAAGGGTTTTCCACGGAGGACTTATCTTTGCCTTCATTTCAGGATCTGTTGTATGTGTTGCCGTGTTCTTCGGGGCGGAATTCTTTGCCGGCACCCTGATGAGTGAGCCCAGGAGTGCCATAGCCTTAAGGATCTTTGCACCCACCCTGCTCATTGTGGCAATAATGGGTGTTATCCGCGGCTATTTCCAGGGGATGGGAACCATGGTTCCCACTGCCATTTCCCAGATAATCGAGCAGATCGTCAACGCGGTGGTCAGTATTCTTGCGGCTTCCGCCTTTTTCACCTACGGGAAGAAGATAGCGGCTCTCCTTTCAAATGACAGTTATGCCGCAGCTTACGGTGCTGCGGGAAGTACTCTGGGGACCAGCCTGGGAGCCCTGTCAGGGCTTATCGTGCTGATCTTTATCCTTCTTCTCATAAATACAGCAATGAAGAGGGAGAGGCTTTTCCAGGATGATGAACATCAGGATGAATACATGTCGGACATCATACGGATCATTATAATCACGGCGGTTCCGGTGATCTTAAGCACCGCGATCTACAATATTTCAGATGTGCTGGATAACGGTATCTTCAATAAACTGATGTCGTTAAAGGGGCATGATGTGGAGAAAACCCGGATATGGGGTATATACTCCGGAAAATACAGGCTTATGATCAATGTGCCAGTGGCCTTTGCAAATGCCATGTGCTCCTCAACCGTACCTACCCTGACTGCCTGTATGGCATCTGAAAATATAAGGGGAGCAAAGCGGAAGATCTTTTCTGCCATGCGCTTTACCATGCTTATCGCCTTTCCCGCCACCGTGGGCTTTATAGTGCTGTCGAAGCCCATTTTATCCATGCTCTTTACCGGTGATGTGGAGCTGGCGTCAAAGCTTTTGTCAGTGGGGGCGGTGACCATCATCTTTACTTCCATATCAACCTTAAGTAACGGTATACTGCAGGGCATTAATCATCTGGAGGTGCCTGTGAGGCATTCGGCAATAGCACTTGTTATCCATGTGGCAGCTCTCTATGTGATGATGGACAGATTCGATCTCGGGATCTATGCCGTGGTCTTTTCAACCCTGCTCTTTTCCGTACTCATGTGCATTATGAACCAGTTCACCATAAGAAGGTATCTCCATTACAAGCAGGAAATGGTAAGGACCTTCTTTATCCCCTTTGTATCCTCGGTGATAATGGGAATAATGGTTTATGCGGTATATAAGCTTTTCAGCTTTTTTACCGGAAATCTCATAAGTACTCTTTTCTCCATTGTTTTCGGAGGATTCGTCTATCTCCTGTCGATCCTTAAGCTTAAGGGTATCAGAAAGGAAGAGCTTTACGAGGTGCCGGGAGGCGCTGTCATAGTTAATATCGGTAAGGCTCTGAGGGTAATGTGATTTGAGAAGGACAGCGGTGATCGGTGCCGGTGCAGCCGGGATGATGGCAGCTATAGCTGCTTCCGAGGATTCCCGGGTCACCCTCTTCGATAAAAACGAAATAATGGGACGAAAGCTTCTGCAGACCGGAAACGGAAAGTGTAATTTCCTGAATGTTTCGCTGTCTGAGGATAATTACCGCGGAAGCCTTATCAGTGAAGGGATCTTTAAGGCTGTCCGGGAAAAATATCCCGAGGATTTTATTCTTGATCTTTTTTCTTCTTTCGGACTTCTCTATCACATAAAAAACAAGGGGTATTATCCCCGTTCCGATACCTCTGCCTCGGTAAATGACATACTGATCAATGAGCTCAGGCAGAGGAAGGTGGATTTTCACCCTTCAACCCTGGTAAAGAACATTGAAAGGGAGGGGGATCACTTTATTCTTACCCTTATGCACTTAAAGAGCAATAAAAAGGGCAGGGACGAAGAGAAGTATGATGCTGTTGTGATCGCAACGGGAGGCATGGCGGCTCCCAAAACCGGTTCCACCGGAGATGCATATTATTTTGCGAAAAGCTTCGGACTTAAGGTTGAGGAAGCGCTTCCCGGACTAACAAGGCTTTTATCTCCGGATATATTTTTTAATGAGACCTGTGTCCGCTCGGAGGTTTCGCTGAAGCTCCTTATAGATAATGAATATGCAGGCTCCTCTGAGGGTGAAATGCAGGTTACGGATTCAGGGCCTTCGGGGATCTGTGTTTTTGACCTGTCCGGAAGGGCCGCAAAGGCATTGAGATCCGGGAAAAAGTGCGTCCTGTCGGTGGATCTGCTGCCGGAGTACAGCGAGGAACAGGTGTTTAAGCTGCTTGGCAGGCATTCGGGCCCTGACAACGAAAAAACACTCGATATATTTACCGGTATCTTTTCCGAAAGGCTGTCCCTTTGCATTGATAATAAAATGAGGAAAGAGCTGTTTCCGGACAGGGAGCATCCTCTTATCCCGGAGATCCGGGATCTTAGGCAGATAGCATCCTTCATAAAAGACCTGCGTTTTGAGATAGAAGGGACCGGGGATTTTAACAGTGCCCAGGTCACGGTAGGAGGGATTCTCGGAGAAAGCCTTACGACCGATCTTTCCGCAAGGGATGTGCCGGGTCTTTATTTTGCCGGGGAATGCCTGGATATCGACGGAGACTGCGGAGGCTATAATCTCTACTGGGCTTTCAGCAGCGGCTATGCAGCCGGAAAAGCGGCTTCTCAGACAGATGCGGAAGGGAGCGCTTTTTATGATCAGGATAAATGAGATCCGCTCCGACCATGAGCTTACAAAACAGGAGCTTATAAAAAAGGCTGCAAAGCTTCTTTCGGTTAAAGCGGACAGCATTTCAGGATTAAAGATACTGAAAAGATCCGTTGATGCCAGAAAAAAGCATATGATCCTTCATATCTGTTCCGTGCTGGTGTCCCTGGAGGATGAGGAAAAGACGGTTAAAAAATGCAGGAACAGGAATATCAGCCTGTACAGGGAAAATACATATTCCCTGCCTGCGGCAGTATCTGACAGCCGGAAGGGCTCTGCAAAACCGCCTGTTATTATTGGCTTCGGTCCTGCGGGAATGTTTGCGGCTCTTTACTTTTCCTATGCCGGTCTGGATCCGATAGTGCTGGAAAGAGGCTCCGATGTGGATGTAAGGGCCGGAAAGGTTGAAAAGTTCTGGAAGAGCGGAGAACTGGACGGGGAGTGCAATGTGCAGTTCGGCGAAGGAGGAGCGGGCACCTTCAGCGACGGAAAGCTTACCACCGGCATCAGGGATAAGGAAAACCGGAACGGCTTTGTTTTGAAAAGCTTTGTTAAATACGGGGCACCGGAGAACATCATTACGGATTCCAGGCCTCATATCGGTTCGGATGTACTAAAGACTATTGTTAAAAATCTCAGAAATGATATCATTGCACATGGAGGAACGGTCCGCTTTAATTCCCGTTTTACCGGATATGCCGGGGACAGTGACGGATGTCTAAGGGGTGTTTTCGTTAACGGGGATGAGTTTATTGAGTGCAGTGATGCCGTTCTTGCCATCGGGCATTCAGCCAGGGATACCTTTAAGGAACTCTTTTCTTCCGGTATAAGGATGGAGCCCAAGGGCTTTGCGGTGGGAGTCAGGGTGCAGCACCTAAGGGAGGATATTGACCGGGCGATGTACGGAGATGAGGATCCCGGTCTTCCGCCTGCTTCATATAAGCTGACTTACAGAGCGCCTGACGGCAGGGGAGTATATTCTTTCTGCATGTGTCCCGGAGGATATGTGGTGGATTCCTCCAGCGAAAAGGATATGCTCTGCGTAAACGGCATGAGTTATTCAAAAAGAGACGGGATAAATTCCAACAGTGCCATTGTGGTTACCGTGGATCCCGGAGACTTTGTAAATACCGGCTTTGGAGGATACGGGGTGCTGTCCGGGATGGAATTCCAGAGGATGCTTGAGAGAAAGGCCTTTCTGGAATGTGGAGGAAGGATTCCCTGCCAGAGGTTTGAGGATTTTCAGTCCGGCCGGATCTCCGGAAGCTTTGGCGTCGTAGAACCCCAATGCAGGGGAAGTTACGCCTCGGGAAGCTTAAGAAACATACTTCCCGAATTCATATCAGCTGATATTATATCCGCCTTCGATGATTTCGGTAAAAAGA
>JAFVEU010000067.1 GCA_017475845.1 Lachnospiraceae bacterium
GCTGGCGGCCCAGCTGGCCGCGGAGTTCCGGGAGTTCTTCCCGGAGAACGCCGTGGGCTACTTCGTGTCCTATTACGATTACTACCAGCCCGAGGCCTATGTGCCCTCGACGGACACATATATCGAAAAGGATTCATCGGTGAACGACGAGATAGATAAGCTCAGGCTTTCCGCCACCGCTTCCCTTGCGGAGAGAAGGGATGTGATCGTGGTGGCATCGGTTTCCTGCATATACGGGCTGGGGTCACCGGATGACTACCTTTCCATGATCATTTCCCTGAGACCCGGTCAGGAAAAGGACAGGGATGATGTGATACATGAGCTGGTGAACATCCAGTATGTACGGAACGACTCGGATTTTCACAGAGGCACCTTTCGGGTCAGGGGTGACGTGCTGGAGATCTTTCCGGCAGAGGAGGATGAGACTGCCGTAAGGGTTGAATTCTTCGGGGATGAGATAGACAGGATCGTGACCATAGATATCCTTACCGGAGAACCCAGGGAGGAGCTCCGGCAGATATCGATCTTTCCCGCGTCCCATTATGTAATGCCCAAGGACAAGATGGAAGCGGGGATAAAGAGGATACAGGAGGAGCTGGAGGAGAGGGTCGATTATTTCAAGAGTCACGATAAGCTCCTTGAAGCCCAGAGGATAGCGGAGAGGACCAATTTCGACATAGAGATGCTGAGGGAGACCGGATTCTGCAGCGGTATAGAGAATTACACGGGACCTCTGTCCGGCAGCCCCTATGGGACGCCTCCCACTACTCTTATGGATTTCTTTCCCGATGACTTCCTGATAATCGCGGACGAGTCCCATATTTCCATACCCCAGATCGGGGGCATGTATAACGGCAATCTTTCCAGAAAGAACACTCTGGTGGATTACGGTTTCAGGCTGCCTTCGGCAAAGGACAACAGGCCCCTTTCCTTTGAGGAATTCGAAGGACATATAAATCAGATGCTCTTTGTATCCGCGACCCCTGCGGATTATGAAGAGGAACATGAGCTTTTACGGGCAGAGCAGATAATAAGGCCTACGGGACTTATGGATCCGGAGATCACGGTGAAGCCCACCCGGGGACAGATCGACGATCTGGTGGGGGAGATAAATAAGACCATTGAAGAGAAGAACAAGGTTCTGGTCACCACCCTTACCAAAAAGATGGCGGAGGACCTTACGGATTACCTGAGGGATGTGGGTATAAGGGTCAGGTATCTCCATTCCGATATCGACACCCTCGAACGGATAGAGATCATAAGGGATATGCGCCTTGACGTATTTGACGTGCTGGTGGGGATAAACCTTCTGAGGGAGGGACTTGATATACCGGAGATCGCCCTTGTGGCAGTGCTGGATGCGGATAAGGAGGGATTTCTCCGTTCCGCCACATCACTGATACAGACTGTGGGAAGGGCTGCCAGAAATTCATCCGGCAGGGTCATAATGTATGCCGATATGATGACGGATTCCATGAAGACCTGTATCGATGAGACAAACAGAAGGCGTGAGATACAGAGGAAATACAATGAAGAGAACGGCATTACTCCCCAGACCATAAAGAAGGCGGTAAGGGACATCATTTCACTCTCAAAGACCGTGGCAAAGAGTGAATATGAGTTTAAGAAGGATCCGGAATCCATGGATAAGAAGGAGCTGGAGAAGCTTATAAAGCAGGTGGAGAAGAAAATGAAGCAGGCAGCTGCGGAGCTGGATTTCGAGACTGCCGCCACCCTGAGGGATCACATGCTGGAGCTGAGGAAAAACCTGAACAGCTTTACCTGAAGCCGGCAGCAAATTTAAAAGTTGACGATTTACCGATTTAAGTTACAATAAGACCTTAAGACATGAAAAGAATCTGAAGTGAAAGGAGCGGCACAGCCGGATCATGCAGAAGCTTTCGGTGGTGGTTCCCACCTATAATGAAAAGGGAAATGTGGAAAACCTGGTGCGTCAGGTGGATGATGCCCTGCAGGGCATAGATCATGAGATCGTATTTGTGGATGACAGTACGGATGAGACTCCGGAGATCCTTGAAAGGCTTTCAAAGGAAAACCCCAATGTGAGCTATGAACACAGAGTGGGGGAGACGGGACTGGCAACGGCCGTCATAAGGGGCTTCCGTATAGCGAAGGGAGATGTCCTGGCCTGTATGGATGCGGATCTGCAGCATCCTCCGAAGATACTCCGTCCCATGTATGCGGCAATCTTAAGCGGAGCGGATTTCTGTATTCCTTCCAGGCTCATTCCCGGCGGGGATGACGGGGGACTTAATCTCTACAGGAAATTTGTTTCCGGAACGGCAAGATGGATGGGGAAGATACTTCTCCCCTGCTTAAGGAAGGTAAGCGATCCCACCAGCGGACTCTTTATGTTCAGGAAGGAATGCATAGACAATGCGGATCTGAAGCCCGTGGGCTGGAAGATAATGGTGGAGGTGCTGGCTATGAGCGAATACAGTACCATAGTTGAGATACCCTATGCTTTCCAGAACAGGGAGAGCGGTGAATCCAAGCTCAGCGGTAAGGTTACCATGCAGTATATAGAGCAGCTTTTCGGTCTCATGAAGCGTGCCACCAAGAGAAAGGGTATCACGGTCATCAGGTGGAGCAGTGACTATACGGACAATATGGTGAAGAAATACATCGGATGACCGGAGCGTAAACACAGACGGAGGAGACTGCTCGGCCCGGGGCAAAGGTTTACATAACTATGAAAAAACCATTCAGTGAATATATAAGGATCAGGGGCGCCAAGGCCCACAACCTAAAGAGCATAAATATAGATATCCCAAGAAATGAGATGATAGTGCTAACAGGGCTTTCCGGTTCAGGAAAGTCCTCACTTGCCTTTGACACTATTTATGCCGAGGGACAGAGGCGGTATATGGAATCCCTGTCCTCCTATTCCAGACAGTTCCTGGGGCAGATGGAAAAGCCGGAGGTGGAATCCATCGAGGGCCTTCCTCCCGCCATTTCCATTGACCAGAAATCCACCAACAGGAATCCCAGATCCACTGTGGGAACGGTAACGGAGATCTATGACTATTTCAGGCTTTTATATGCCAGGGTTGGGGTTCCCCACTGTCCGGTCTGCGGCAGGGTCATAGAAAAGCAGACAGTTGACCAGATGGCGGACAGGATAATGGAGCTGCCCGAAAAGACGAAGGTACAGCTTCTCTCTCCCGTTGTAAGGGGAAGAAAGGGAAGACATGAAAAGGTCTTCGAGAGGGCAAAGAAAAGCGGCTACGTCAGGGTAATGGTGGACGGGGACCAGTACGAGCTTTCGGAAGAGATCAAGCTGGATAAGAACATAAAGCATAACATTGAGATAATCGTGGACCGTCTTGTTATCAAGGAGGGGATAGAGCGAAGGCTCACGGATTCCATAGAAAACGTGCTCTCCCTTTCCGGAGGGCTTCTGGTGGTGGATATTCCAGGGGAGAAACAGCTTAATTTTTCGGAGAGCTTTTCCTGCCCTGACTGCGGTGTGAGCATAGAGGAGATAGAGCCCAGGAGCTTTTCCTTCAATAATCCCTTCGGAGCCTGTCCCGACTGCCTCGGACTTGGTTATCACATGGAATTCGACGAGGATCTTATGATCCCGGACAAGACCCTTTCCTTTAACGAAGGCTGTGTGCAGGCCATGGGATGGGTGTCCAGCAAGGACGAGGGGAGCTTTTCCCATTCCGTGCTGGAAGCCATGGCGGAGCGCTACGGCTTTTCCCTGGATACCCCTTATCAGGATATTCCGGAGGAAGCCCGTTATGCCTTTATCCACGGTACCGGCGGCGAGGTCCTGAAGGTACACTACCAGGGACAGAGATCAAAGGGAGTCTACGACGTGCCCTTTGAGGGTCTTATCAAAAACATGGAGCAGAGGTACAGAGAGACCGGCTCCGAGTACACTAAAGCAGAATACGAGAAGTATATGAGAGTCAGCCCCTGTGATTCCTGTAAGGGGCAGAGGCTTAAGCCCTCCTCCCTTGCGGTGACGGTGGGGGATAAGAACATACATGAGGTCACAAGCTTTGCCATAAGGGAGCTCCTTGCTTTCATGGATGGTCTTTCCCTTACGCCCCATAAGCAGCTTATAGGAGGAAGGATCGTAAAGGAGATAAGGTCCAGGGTACAGTTCCTTATTGATGTGGGGCTGGACTACCTGACCCTTTCCAGAGCCACCGCTTCCCTGTCCGGTGGGGAAGCCCAGAGGATAAGGCTTGCCACACAGATCGGATCGGGACTGGTGGGAGTGGCCTATATTCTGGATGAGCCCAGTATCGGACTGCATCAGAGGGATAACGGAAAGCTTATCGCTTCCCTTAAAAAGCTCAGGGACCTGGGAAATACCCTTATCGTGGTGGAACATGACGAAGAGACCATGAGGGAAGCTGACCGTATCATAGATATAGGTCCCGGAGCGGGTATACACGGAGGTGAAGTGGTAGCCGAGGGAACAGTGGAGGATCTTATCAGGGTTCCGGAATCCGTTACCGGAAGGTATCTGTCGGGAGACCTGGAGATCCCCATGCCTCTAAAGAGGAAAAAGCCCACCGGGTACATAAAGATAGTGGGGGCCAGGGAGAATAACTTAAAGAATGTGACGGTGGACATACCTTTAGGGGTCATGACCGTGGTCACCGGGGTATCAGGCTCCGGAAAGTCTTCCCTTATAAATGAAGTGCTCAATAAGAGCCTGTCCAAAAAGCTTAACCGGGCCTTTACCATTCCCGGAAAGCACGACCGGATAGAGGGGACGGAGCAGCTTGACAAGGTCATAGATATCGACCAGTCCCCCATCGGACGGACTCCAAGGAGCAATCCCGCCACATACACCGGAGTGTTTGATATCATAAGAGACCTCTTTGCCGCCACTGTGGATGCAAAGGAAAGAGGATACAACAAGGGGCGTTTTTCCTTTAACGTAAAGGGAGGACGCTGCGAAGCATGCAGCGGTAACGGTATCGTAAAGATAGAGATGCATGTCCTGCCGGATGTATATGTGCCCTGCGAGGTCTGTCACGGACAGAGGTACAACAGGGAGACCCTGGACGTGAGATACAAGGGTAAGAATATCTATGAGGTCCTGGATATGAACGTGGAGGAAGCGCTGAAATTCTTTGAGAACGTGGAATCTGTTAAAAGGAAGATACAGACTCTCTATGATGTGGGCCTGGGATATATAAAGCTGGGGCAGCCCTCCACGCAGCTTTCCGGCGGCGAGGCTCAGAGGGTGAAGCTGGCCACGGAATTAAGCCGGAGAGGCACGGGAAAAACCATCTACATACTGGATGAGCCCACAACAGGACTGCATTTCGAGGATGTGAGAAAGCTCACGGAAATACTCCGGAGACTTTCCGATAACGGGAATACCGTGGTGGTCATCGAGCATAATCTGGACGTGATAAAGTGTGCCGACTACATAATCGACATGGGTCCCGAAGGAGGAGACGGGGGAGGCACCGTCGTAGCCGCAGGCACACCGGAGAAGGTGGCCGCTTCAAAGCAGTCATACACCGGACAGTATATAAAGGAGATGCTGGAAAGAGAAAAAAGCAGAAAAAATAA
>JAFVEU010000068.1 GCA_017475845.1 Lachnospiraceae bacterium
CCTTCTCCTCCGTTTGTGAAAAACAATGATCCCCCCGGATGCTATCGTTCGTGGCAGAATGGTAATGCTGGGGGGATCATTGTTTTTCACAATGGGCTTCGCCCTTTGAGACTGTCGCATGGGGAAATTCAGGTTATTATAGCATGCAGAGCGACAGTCGCGGCTCGTAACGAGCCGGCATTCGTACAATGCCGATGCAGTATTTGTTTTGCGAAAGACTATTGTCGGCATTGTACTCATACCGTCTGTCGCCGGATGAATGGCTGAACATGGCGTCTTCCGTGCGCAAGCGCCCGGGGCCGCCATGCTCAGCCATTCGCCCGGCTCGTTACTCGCTTAAATCCCTTCTCCTCCGTTTATTGTGACACCTCCCTTGGGAGGTGTCACCTACGCACCCGCTCATCGGCGAAGCCGATTCTCATGCGGGTGCTCAATTTCTGAAAAACAATGATCCCCCCGGATGCTATCGTTCGTGGCAGAATGGTAATGCCGGGGGGATCATTGTTTTTCACAAAGGGCTTCGCCCTTCCCCTCTTTCCCCCTTCGGGGAGATTGTTGTTTTTCACGGTAAAATAAAGTATAATTAGACTTACGTCATACGATGCCGGTTGTCCCCGCAGGCTTCGTATGGATAAAGGGGTGCGGGGAATACATTTGATGTATCAGGAGGTACTGTTTATGAGAAGAATCGGTATGCTTACCAGCGGTGGTGACTGTCAGGCCTTGAATGCAGCTATGAGGGGTGTTGTAAAGTCCATGGCTACCAGCGGGGAGCAGATGGAAGTCTTTGGTTTTTTGAACGGCTATCACGGATTGATATATGGCAACTATCGGATGCTGGACGGTAATGATTTCTCGGGCATCCTGACCAGAGGCGGAACCATCCTCGGATCCTCCAGGACTCCTTTTAAGACCATAAGAGAGCCGGATAAGGACGGACTGGATAAGGTTGAGGCAATGAAGCACAACTACTATAAGCTGAATCTTGACTGTCTTGTTATCCTTGGGGGAAACGGTACCCATAAGACCGCCAACCTCTTAAGAGAAGAAGGTCTGAATGTCATCACACTGCCGAAGACCATAGACAATGACCTCTGGGGAACGGATATGACCTTCGGTTTCCAGAGTGCCGTTGATATAGCCACAAATGTTATCGATGCCATACATACCACTGCGGATTCCCACGGAAGGGTATTTATCATCGAGGTAATGGGACATAAGGTGGGATTCCGTACACTTAACGCGGGAATGGCCAGCGGAGCCGATATCATCCTTATCCCCGAGATCCCCTATGATATAGATAAGGTTGTGGAAGCTATCAACAAGAGAAAAGAAAGAGGTTCCAAGTTCACCATTATCGCGGTTGCCGAGGGCGCTATCAGCAAGAAGGATGCGAAGCTCAGCAAGAAGGACTATAAGAAGAAGCTTGAGAACCTGGTTCACCCTTCCGTTTCCTATGAGGTAGCGGCAGAGATTGAGAAGAAGACAGGCCAGGAGGTCAGGGTAACGGTTCCGGGACACATGCAGAGGGGTGGAAGTCCCTGCCCTTACGACAGGGTGTTTGCTTCCCGTCTGGGAGCGGAAGCCGGGAAGCTTATCCTTAAGGGCGAATACGGCTTCATGGTAGGATATAAGGATCGTGAGATCGTTAAGGTTCCTCTTGAGGACGTAGCCGGGAAATTAAAGAAACTGGATCCGGATGCCGCCATAATCAAGGAGGCGAAGATGCTGGGTATCAGCTTCGGAGACTGACGGAGATAATAATTCGTTTTGTATCAGGCGTTATACAGAAAATTCCGTCCCGACTCCTTTGACGAGGTAAAGGGTCAGGACGCCATAGTGACTACCCTTAAGAATCAGATAATCAACAGCCGTGTCGGGCATGCCTATCTTTTTACGGGAACCAGGGGAACAGGGAAGACTTCCGTGGCGAAGCTCTTCGCAAAAGCAGTGAACTGCAGGAACCGTAAGGAGGACGGCAGCCCGTGCAACGGCTGTGAAAACTGTCTCGCCATAAAGAACGGCTCGTCCATGAATGTGATAGAGATAGATGCAGCCAGTAATAACGGCGTGGATGATGTCAGGGAAATAAGGGATGAGGTGCAATACCGGCCGACGGATGCGGATTACAGAGTCTATATCATAGACGAGGTACATATGCTGTCTGTCCAGGCCTTTAATGCGCTCTTAAAGACTCTTGAAGAGCCTCCGGAATAGGTGATTTTCATACTTGCCACCACGGAGGTGAACAAGATCCCCATAACTGTCCTGTCCAGATGTCAGAGATATGATTTTAAGAGAATGACCATTGAGACCATGACGGACAGGATGAGGGAACTGTCTGACAAGGAAGGCATCAAGGCAGAGGACAGGGCCTTAAGATATATAGCAAAATGTGCCAACGGCTCCATGAGAGATGCCCTCAGCCTTCTCGACCAGTGCTCGGCCTATTATCTGGGAAATGAGCTCACATATGATAACGTACTGGAAGTCCTGGGGGCCGTGGATATGTCGGTTTACAGCGATCTTTTCGACAGGATCCTTAATAAGGACACCATAGGAGCGGTGTCTGTTTTAGAGGACACTCTTATGCAGGGGAAGGATCTGTCCGCCTTTGTTTCGGATTTTACCTGGTATTTAAGGAATCTCCTTCTGGCTCTCAGTCAGGATGAAAAAATGGAGGACGTGATAGATGTGTCTTCCGAGACATTAAAGAGTCTGAAGGAAGAGGCGGCGAGGTCGGATGCCGATACGCTGATGCGTTTTATAAGGATCTTTTCCGAGCTCTCTTCCGAAATAAGGTACGCCAGGGAAAAGAAGGTCCTTTCCGAGATAGCGATAATCAAGCTTATGAGACCGGAGATGGAAACGGATATCGCCTCCCTGAAGCAGAGGGTTTCGGATCTGGAAAAAAAGGTCTCGGAGGGGATCAGGGTCACTGCGGTGACAGAAGTTTCCTCCCCGGATGCGGAGACACTTAAAAAAAAACGTCCTCCGGTTCCGGAAGCCCTGCCTGAGGATGTAAAGGCGGTGTTTTCAAACTGGGGAAAGGTACTTAGGAGTATACCCCATACCCACAACGCGCTCATCAGTTCCTTAAGGAATGCGGACCTCACGGTAAAGGACGACCGCCTGATCATAGCCTTTGATGATATGTTTGAAAACATGCTGAGGAATGAGGATAACCGGCAGGTTTTCGAGGGTGCTGTGGAAAAAGTGGTGGGAAAGCATCTGAAATACGAGGTTCTGGAAAAACGGAAGACCACCGGTTTTGAAAGTACCTATCCGGATTTTTCCGGACTGATCAATATGGACGGCATAGACGTCGGAGAAATGGAGGAATAAGGAGAAAATGGCCAGGAGAGGCGGATTTGGCGGCGGAATGATGCCCGGAAGCATGAACAACATGCTGAAACAGGCACAGAGAATGCAGAGGCAGATGGAAGAAGCCGGAAAGGAACTGGAAAATAAGGAATATACGGCCCAGGCCGGAGGCGGAGCGGTATCCGTTACGGTCACCGGTAAAAAGGAAATGAAAGGGATAACCATTTCACCTGATGCCGTTGACCCGGAGGATGTGGAGACCCTGCAGGACATGATAGTGGCAGCGGTAAATGAGGCTATCAGGGCCGCCGATGAGGATTCAAAGGAATCCATGAGCAGGTTCACTGGCGGACTCGGCGGGTTAATGTAGGATGGATCTGTATTCCGGAAAGATCAATAAGCTTATAGAGGAGCTTTCCTCCCTTCCGGGTATCGGCACGAAGTCCGCTTCCAGACTGGCGTTCTATCTGGTGAATGAACCTGAAGAGCGGGTAAAGCGGCTTACGGAAGCCATACTGGATGCCAGAGAGAACATTCACTATTGCAGGGAGTGCTTCACCCTTACGGATGAGGAGCTTTGTCCCATATGCAGCAGCGTAAAAAGGGATCATAACACCATTATGGTGGTGGAAAACACCCGGGATCTGGCAGCTTATGAAAAGACCGGAAGATACGACGGGGTCTATCATGTACTTCACGGTGCCATTTCCCCCATGCTGGGGATCGGGCCCAATGATATAAAACTTAAAGAGCTTATGAAAAGGCTGGAGGGAGACGTGGAAGAGGTGATCATTGCCACCAATTCCAGTCTGGAGGGTGAGACCACTGCCATGTACATAAGTAAGCTCATTAAACCCACAGGGATAAGGGTAAGCCGTATCGCCAGCGGAGTCCCCGTGGGAGGCGATCTGGAGAATATTGACGAAGTCACGCTTCTCCGGGCACTGGAAGGAAGAGTTGAATTATAGCAGGGACGCTTAAGCAGCACTATGGATCAAGTGAATGAAAGGAGCAGCAGCTGAAAAATGGAAATCGTAAAAAAGGCGTTTGGTACCACCAGGGATAATAAGGACATCTCCTCATATACCCTGCAGAATGAAAACGGCATGACCGTAACGGTTACGGATCTGGGAGCCATCATCACCTCCATAAACGTGCCCGATAAAAACGGGGAGTTAAGGGATGTGGTGCTGGGCTATGACAAGGCAGAGCCCTACTACGTTAATAAGGAGTTTTTCGGGACAACCATAGGACGCAGCGCCAACAGGGTCCAGGGAGCTTCTTTTGAGATCGACGGCGTAAAGATACAGATTCCAGTGAATGAGAATGACAACAATCTCCACAGTGACATGGAAAACGGCTTTCATAAGAAGCTGTGGACCGCTGCTCCGGATGAGGCCAGGAATTCCGTATCGATGAGCTATACCAGCCCCGACGGGGAGAACGGCTTCCCCGGCAATCTGGATATGCACGTTACTTTTACCCTCTCGGACAAAAACGAGCTTTTTATCCACTATGAGGGTCTTTCAGATAAAAAAACCCTTATAAACTGTACAAATCACTCATATTTCAATCTTGCCGGGCACAAATCCGGCAATATCCTGGATCATTATCTGAAGATAAATGCCCAGTGCTACACACCGGTACTCAGTGATTCCATCCCCACGGGAGAGATCGCAAAGGTGGAGGGCACGCCCTTTGATTTCAGGGAGTTCCACAAGGTTGGAGAGAGGATTGAGGAAGACAATGAACAGCTCCACAACACAGGCGGATACGACCACAATTTCGTCATTGACGAGCCCGGAAGCGTAGCTGCGGTTGTAGAGGAGAGAAATGCGGGCATACGCATGGAGGTAGTGACCGATCTTCCCGGAATACAGTTCTATGCAGGAAACTTCATAGGCGAAGGACTTAAGGGAAAAGACGGAGCTGTATACGGAAAGAGGGACGGGCTCTGCCTTGAGACCCAGTTCTTCCCCAACAGTGTAAATCAGGCAGGATTCAAGAGACCTGTTTTCGGAGCCGGTGAAAGGTATGACACCACCACCATTTACCGCTTCTCAAACATCTGATGAAACAAACGCCGAAAGTAGGATGACGTTTGAGTATATTCAAAAAAACATTTGACCGGAAAGGAGAGAATATGCTGGAAGAACTCAAGAAAAAGGTGTATGAGGCGAATATGCTTCTTCCGAAATACGGGCTTGTCACCTTCACATGGGGAAATGTGAGCGGAATTGACAGGAACACCGGTTATTTTGTCATCAAGCCCAGCGGCGTGGAGTATGAGAGTCTTACTCCGGATGACATGGTAGTAGTGGATTTAAGCTGCAACAAGATAGAGGGAAAGTACAATCCCTCATCCGATACGGAGACCCATGCGGAACTATACAGAAAATGGGACGATATAGGCGGTGTTGTCCACACCCATTCCACCTGGGCAACATCCTGGGCACAGGCAGGACGGGATATCCCCTGCTACGGAACCACCCACGCGGACTATTTCTACGGCCCGGTTCCCTGTCTCCGCTGTCTTACAAAGGATGAGATAGAGGATGCATACGAGAAAAACACGGGAGTCCTCATTACGGATTATTTTAAGGACAAGGATCATATAGCTGTCCAGGCTGTACTCTGCAAGAACCATGGCCCCTTCGGCTGGGGCAAGGATCCGGTGGATGCGGTCCACACGGCAGTGGTACTGGAAGAAGTGGCAAAGATGGCCACCCGCACCGAGATGATAAACCCTGAAGTGGGAACCTGCCCTCAGGAAGTACAGGACAAGCACTACTACAGAAAACACGGAGCGAATGCCTACTACGGTCAAAGCTCTAATTAAACCACTATATTGACAGGAGGAAACGTTTTCATGACAAACAATGAACTTCAAAAAACGGCAAATGAAGTCCGTAAGGGGATCATTACTGCTGTGCATGCTGCCAAGTCCGGACATCCCGGCGGATCCCTTTCTTCGGCAGATATTTTTACCTATCTCTTTTTCGAAGAGATGAACGTGGATCCCAAGGATCCCAAAAAGGCTGACAGGGACCGCTTTGTATTGTCCAAGGGCCATAATGCCCCGGGGCTTTATTCGGTTCTTGCCGAGAGAGGCTTTTTCCCCAAGGAGGATCTTACCACACTCCGCCATACAGGCTCTTACCTTCAGGGACATCCCGATATGAAGCACATTCCCGGAGTTGATATGTCCAGCGGTTCTCTGGGACAGGGACTTTCGGCTGCAGTCGGAATGGCTCTTGCAGCAAAGATAGACAATAAGGATTACCGTACCTACTGCCTTTGCGGAGACGGTGAAATACAGGAGGGCCAGATCTGGGAAGCCGCAATGTTTACCGGTGCAAAGAAGCTTGATAATCTCTGCGTCATAGTTGATAATAACGGCCTTCAGATAGACGGACCCATAGATGAGGTAAACAGCCCTTATCCCATTGATAAGAAATTCGAAGCCTTCAATTTCCATGTGATCAATATCGACGGCAATAACATGGAAGAGGTCAGGAGGGCCTTTGATGAAGCAAAGACCGTAAAGGGAATGCCCACTGCCATCATCGCAAAGACCGTAAAGGGCAAGGGAGTATCCTTCATGGAGAATAAAGCAGGCTGGCACGGCAAAGCTCCCAACGATGAGGAGTTTGCAACAGCAATGTCAGATCTTGAGAAAGCAGGTGCCGTATGAGTGAAGTAAAAAAGATTGCAACGAGAGAGAGTTATGGAAATGCGCTGGCTAAATTCGGAGCGGAGTATCCGGACCTTGTTGTGCTGGATGCGGATCTCGCCAACGCCACAAAGACACAGACCTTCAAAAATGCTTTTCCCGACAGGTTCTTTGACTGCGGTATAGCTGAAGCCAATATGACGGGTATCGCAGCGGGCCTTGCGACCTGCGGAAAGATCCCCTTTATCAGCTCCTTCGCCATGTTTGCGGCGGGAAGGAACTTTGAGCAGGTCCGTAATTCCATCGGGTATCCCCAGTTAAACGTGAAGATAGGAGCAACCCATGCCGGTATCACGGTAGGAGAGGACGGAGCAACCCATCAGTGTCTTGAGGATATCGCCCTTATGAGGACTATTCCCGGGATGACGGTTATAGTACCTGCGGATGATACAGAGGTTTTCGCAGCGGTTAAAGCTGCTATAGAGCATAAGGGACCTGTATACTTAAGGTTCAGCAGAGCCGCATCGCCTGTATTCTATGATCCCGCCGAGCTTAAGTTTGAGATCGGAAAGGGTATCACCTTAAAGGAAGGAAACGACCTTACCATAATCGCTGCCGGCGTTGAGGTCAACTACTCCATGGAAGCTGCAGAGATGCTGGAGAAGGACGGCATTAAGGCAAGGGTTATAGACATGCATACCATTAAGCCTCTGGATGCTGATCTGGTACTTAAGGCTGCAGCGGAAACAGGAAAGATCTTTACTGTTGAAGAAGCTACCGTTATCGGCGGCCTTGGAAGCGCAGTTGCTGAACTTGTTTCGGATAAGAACCCCGTTCCTGTCCACAGGATAGGTATTAATGATGTGTTCGGTGAATCCGGCCCCTGGTCAGAATTGATGAAGAAATACAAGCTTGATGCAGACGGAATATATGAGCAGATAAAGGCAAAGCTGTAACGCTCCGTAAGTCATCGGAACGCACAGATCATTATTATTATGTCGGATCTCCATGTTGTAAAACAGGAAAAGAAGGAAAACTATGAGGCCGAAGTCCGTAACCACAGGTTGCGGATCTTCGGCAGCATAGTTTTTGTTATTGCCATAATCGCGGGAGCCTGCTTCTACGCCTGGAACTATTTTGACACCAAGGTATATACCGGCTATGAGATCCTTGCCAAATCCCTGCGTTCCGACTCGGATTCCGCTGAGTATATGACCTATAACGGCCATATCCTTAAATACAGCAAGGACGGAGCCGAATCCTATGACGGCGTGAAAGAGGCCAGATGGAATGTGACATACGAGATGCAGGATCCCCGTATAGCGACCTGCGGCGATTATGTTGCCATGGCGGATGAGGGATCTGCAGAGATACTGGTAATGAGCGGTACGGGAAGACAGAGTACCATTAATACCAAGCTTCCTGTGATGAAATTCTCGGTTGCGGGACAGGGAGTGGTAGCTGCCGTTTTAGAGGACGGAAATGCAACCAGGATAAATATCTATGATGCCGAAGGTACCGAACTGGCCGGCATCAAGTGCTCCATGGCCCAGAGCGGATATCCGGTGGACATTGCCCTTTCTCCGGACGGAACACTGCTTGGGGTATCCTATTCCAGGATAGATGCCGAGACCGGCAGCGTGCATTCCTCCGTAGCATTCTACAATTTCGGGGATGTGGGGCAGAATGAGATCGATAATTATGTCAGCGGTTATGATTATGAGGATACCGTCATCCCCAGGATAAAGTTCTTAAGCCATGACAGCGCGGTTGCCATAGGGGATAACCGCATGGTGTTCTTTTCGGGAGAACAGAAGCCGGAGGCGGTTTCGGAAAACTCTATTGAAGAAGAGATTCAGAGTGTCTTTTTCGGAAATGAGGAAACCGCATTGGTATTCCGTTCCGACAGAGGAGGAAACCGTTACAGGGCAGAGGTTTACGGAAAGACCGGAAAACTGCTCTTAAATAAGGAATTTGAGCTGGCTTACACGGATATCCAGCTGGCTGATAAAAGAGTCATAATCTATAACGATTCCGTATGTGAGATCATGACCTTAAACGGAGACATCAGGTATGACGGGATATTTGAGGATCCGGTGCTTTTGATGGTCCCTGTGGATAAAAGAGGTCATTTTGTTCTGGTGAACCGAAGCATGACGCAGGAGATACAGCTTGAATGATCAGGCTGTGCGGAGACGATGCCAGCGGAACACGGCCACCCCTATGATCACCGCATATCCGCAGATGCTTAAGGGATGGGGAGTTTCCGCAAGGAAGATCATTCCCAGGAGAGTGGCAAATATGACCTGGGTGTAATCGAATACTGATATTTCCCTGGCGGGCGCAAATTTATAGGCTGTAGTTATGGAAAACTGCCCGAGGGAAGCCGAGACCCCGGCCATTATGAGACAGAGCAACTGGGATACCGTCATGGGATGGTAGTCGAAAAGCAGGAAGGGCAGGGTCACCAGGCAGGAAAACGCAGAGAAACAAAATACTATCACTGAAGTTCTTTCACCCTTTTTTCCCAGCTTTCTTACAAAAACATAGGCTGTCCCGGCTCCGAAACCGCCATACAGACCTACAAGGGCCGGCATAAATTCGGAAATAAGTCCGGTGGGCCGAATGATCAGCAACGCGCCGAGAAAGGCGATGATGGTCACAATAATATCAAGTTTAGTGGGGATCTCCTTCAGGATGAAGATGGAAATGATAATGGCAAAAAAGGGAGACAGCTTATTCAGCATATTCGCGTCGGCTATCCCCAGTCGGTCTATGGCATAGAAATTAGCTACAAGTCCGGAAGTGCCGAAGAGACACCTTAATATGATATCGGAACGGTTTTCCTTCACGATGCGGAAGGGCTGTTTCTCCTTTATCAGTACGGCAATGGAAATAAATATGGCCACAAAGTTTCTGAAAAAGGCCTTCTGCATGGTGGGAAGATCGCCGGAGAGCCTTACAAAGAAAGCCATGAGGGAAAAGCCGAAGGCGGCTAATATGATAAAGATTATTCCTTTTATCCTGTTGTCGGTGCTTATCTGTTCCATTGTTTCACCATGCTTCTGTTATGTTTCGAAGAGCTTTATGATCCCGGATCATGGAGAATCAATTCATTATATAATAAGAAACGTAAAATACAAGAGGACGGCTGAGAGCTGCAGGACATACAGTTAAGGAAAGGGATTACGGGGGATTAATATGACATCTGAACTGATATTTGATTCATTGGAAGAGGCAGTCAGGGAAATCTTCGGGAATAATACAGAGATAGTAAGTCGCCGGGGGGTTTCCGGGGGAGATATAAATGATGCATATCTTTTGGTGTTATCTGACGGCAGGAAGGTATTCCTTAAGGAAAACAGAGGCAAAGATCCGGGATTCTTTGCAGCGGAAACAGAGGGGCTGAACGCTCTCCGTGAGGCCGGGGCATTAAGGGTACCGGCTCCCATGGCCTGCGGAAAAGCAGGAAGAACGGCCTTTCTCATGATGGAGTATCTGGAGCCCGGAATGAAAAAGAGGACCTTCTGGGAGGATTTCGGCCATAGCCTTGCGAATCTCCACTCCGCAGATACCACGGCTTTTTCCGGAGGCGGGAGATTCGGTTTTTATACAGACAATTTTATAGGGGCATCTGTGCAGATAAACAGTCCGGGGAACAGCTGGATAAGGTTTTTTGCGGAATGCAGGCTCCTTCCCCAGTTCAAAATGGCTGCGGACAGGCTGCCTTCAGAGACAGCAGGCCGGCTGGACAGGCTCATAGCACATCTGGACGAATATCTTATAGAACCCGAAGCCCCCTCTCTGCTCCACGGAGATCTCTGGGGCGGGAATTTTATCTGCGGTCCCGACGGGGATGCCGTACTGATCGATCCCGCCGTATATGTGGGAAACCCGGAAGCGGATATAGCGATGACGGAATTATTCGGAGGGTTTTCGGAAAGCTTTTATGGAGCTTATCGCGAAAGCGGACTCTTAAAGCCGGGGTATAATGAAAGAAGAGACATTTATAATCTGTATCATATGCTCAACCACTTAAACCTTTTTGGCGGAGCATATCTCGGTGCTGTTCAGAGGATGATACCCGGGTAAACCCGGGTCTGCCATTGTTGGTATATTACAGACATATAAAGAAGAGCCTGCGGGCTGTAAGTGATATGGCACGATATAAAACAGCTGCTCTGATCGAACAGGGCGGCAGTTTGTCCTTTGCTTTGATGGTAATGACATCATGCGATATTCAGTTTTTCTTTCAAAGCATCCTGAAGTACTCTTGATAAGTTCACGTGGGCTTTTTCAGCTTCAGCCGCAAGCCAGGCAGGAAGACTTACATTTTTTCTTACCGCTTTATCCTGCATTTTTCTTCTGTATTCATCGATATCAACATCCACAAACGAAACAATACTTTCACCTTTACCGGAAAAGCGGCCTTTGAGCGGATCCACATCTTTTATAATGCTTGCATCAGGGATATCAGAATCCTTCTTATCATATAATGCACATCCTATGTAATCTCTTGCCATATGAACGGCATCTGCTATTCCGTATCCTTCCGTCATCCCACAAAGATCCGGGATCTCAATGAGATAGGTGTCTTTTTTGTCTTTTGTCTGAGTAAAAATCACCGGATAAACAACTGTCATATTTTGTCTCCTAATACGATCATATGATTATGCACCTGTTTTTTTAAGTAGCTCCTTTGCAAGTGTTTCGTTTACTTCACGGTGTCTGGGGATGGTCACTTCTTCATTTCCACGCTTGTACACATCGTGGCTGGCTCCGTTCCGCTCGAATAGAAAACCTGCAGACTGTAGTCTTTTTATTAGATCTCGTCTCTTCATTTGTGGTTTCCCTTAAAATACACAAATTTTGTGTAAATGTCAATGATTCCAATATATTTAAGGATAGATTAATCATACTGGACAAAACTATTATTGGAGAATCTGGCGAAATGCCATATTAGCTCGGAAAGATATTCCGAAAGATTGCAGAGAACTATATCAGAATGAAAAATGTAATGCAAGCATGTACTGAAAAAAGACCAATAGGGAGCAAAATCATCCTACTGCGCACACAGACAGAGCATGAGACGAGATTATTATGATTTAAATCCAAAAAATATATTTTGATGGTTTTCAAATTTTTCATATTTTTTTGAAGTTTTTTCAAATTTTAGTTGACTTTGATAATGCTCAATGATATTATACTTAACGCGCCGCTCGAAGGTGGCGTGATTTTTTGCCCCAAAACCTTATGGTTTTAAGGAAAAATCAATAGAAGCACCTTGACAAACAAACAGCAATGCAACCCTGAAATTCCTAAAAAATAATTCCATTGGGAAAATCAGAAAAACATTCAATTCG
>JAFVEU010000069.1 GCA_017475845.1 Lachnospiraceae bacterium
CCTGTATCCGAACTCCGTGTCGCTCACAACCTTGCTCACGGTGCCGTCACCGGCAGCAGCTATCTTTGTTCCGTCACCCACGGTAAATGACACATAGCCCTTTGATTTATCAAAGTCTGAGGGCTGGCTCACCTGACCGGTAATAGGCAGGCCCGTGGGAATATAACTCAATGCATTTGCGGAATCAGCCTGCTGCTCCACATATTCCCTTGTATCCAGAAAAGTCCTGGCAGTCATCAGTTCGTTATACAGCTGCTCATTCTCCGCCTGCAGGATTATATTGCTGCTGGTAACATACTCAAGCTGTGCAGTGAGGGCCAGGATCTGGTTCCTGTCATCCTCTATCTCCCCGGAGGACTTCACTATATAAGACGTTGCTACCACCACCACAAATATGATAAGCGCGGTAAATATGATGACAAAATCCAAGGCAATATGAAACTGCCTCACATCCCCCTTTCCCTCGGGAACGATCAGCAGATTAAAACGCCTTGGCTTCTTATTCTTCTTTTCTTCTTCCATCGGTAACTCCAAATCTCAAAAAATCATACCGATACAATATATCACAAATGCTCTCACACTTCAAACCGTTAAGGTCTTTTCCCATACGCCGCAGCACTGTCGATACATGGAAGTCCCGGAGATACGTCCTCGGGGATTTGCGTGCTCGTATCCCCGAGGACGTATCTCCGGGACACCATAGGCATCGGATCAAGGGTATAAAATACCCGCAGGAATGGTGGTTCCTGCGGGGTTGGCAAAAGATTTTGGCAGAAAACCTACTCAGAAGTATCTGATATCGGCCTCTGTGGTATTTTCATCGATTATGACGAGCTCAGTATCCGTAAGGTGGGCAAAGAGCTCAATGTCCTCCTTGGTAAGAGCTGTGGAAACCACTGCATGGTGGGCTCCGCCGGCCTGCAGCCATCCGGCTGTGCCGATCTTGAAGTTGGGCTTATGCCTGTACATTATCTGTGCTACAGGAAGCTTCGGCATGGGTTCGGGAACCTTAACGAGCTCGATGTCAGCGCAGATGATCCTGAAGTGGTCGCCCAGGTCAATGAGTGTAACCTGGATACCGTCTCCGATAACACTGTCAAAAACAAGCCTTGCGGGATCTTCCTTTCCGCCGATGCCAAGGGGATGTACCTGGATCTTCGGCTTGGTACGGGCAAAGGAAGCGGGAACCTCCAGCATGTGGGAAGCAAGCTCCAGTTCTTCGCCTGCGGTCAGATCATAGGTGTAGTCCTCGATAAAGCCCGTGGCGCCTTCACGACCCTCGGCCATCTTCATGAGAACCGCAGAGAAAGCGGAGATCTTATAGTCTCCCTCGGGACCGAAGCCGGTGCCCTTGGCCATCAGGTTCTGAATCGCAATACCGGGAAGCTGCTTCATGTTGTGAAGATCCTGGAAGGTATCGGTAAAGGCCTTGCAGCCGTTCTTCTCAAGGAATCTCTCAAAGGCGATCTCGTACTTGGCCTGTTCCCGGACAGCCTCCGTATTGTCGGTGTCCATATCGTACTTGGAGAGATACTCATCCATCTTCTTATCGATGTCGGCATCACTGACTTTGGCCGCAATGTCAACAATATCTCCGATTCCCCAGTACTTGATCTCCCAGCCGTACTTGATCTCGGCCTCCAGACGGTTTCCGTCCGTAACAGCCACATCACGCATGTTGTTACCGAAGGTGGCAACCCTTAAGTCATGGGAGAATGCCATAGCCTTGGCGACCTCTGCAAAACGCTTAACGCTTGCGAGGAAATCGGGATTCTTGTAATAACCTGCAACCACCTCATGGGGGATGTCAAGCTTCTTAACGATAAAGCCGTATTCCCTGTCACCGTGGGCAGCCTGGTTTAAGTTCATGAAATCCATGTCGATCTCGCTGTAGGGAAGCTTCTCGTTGAACTGCGTGTGAAGATGTAAAAGGGGCTTCCTTAAGATCTGCAGGCCCTTGATCCACATCTTAGCGGGTGAGAAGGTATGCATCCAGGTGACAACGCCCACGCAGTCATCATCATCCATGGCCTTCCTCATGTCCTCAACGCAGATCCTGGAGGTCTCAACTGTGGGAAGGAGCACGAATTCCACCGTGTCACCAAGCTTCTCGTTGAAGAAATCATTCATCTGCCTGCAGTCTTCGGCAACCTGCTTTAAGCACTCTTCTCCGTAAAGATCCTGGCTGCCGGGGATAAAATACAACTTACTCATTTGGTCTTTCTCCTCTCTGTTAGAATAGAATTGTGTCATGATATGCCGGTACAGTATGATCCGGCGCATTCGACTGTCAGCTGGTTACGATATATCTATAACCGAGTTTCCGTTGCTGATGGAAACCGGGAATTTGTAGGAATAATTCTGATCCCCCGCTCCGTTATCCTCCATCATGTGGATGAGATTTCTGGCCGCCCTTTTCCCAAGCTCGAACTTCGGATGGATGGCGCTTGTGATCTTCAGCCTGGCATTCTGGGAAAGGCTTGTATTATCAAAAGAAGCGATGGACAGATCCTCGGGTATCCTTATACTTCTGCTCTCCGCAAATTCAATGAACCTTTCCGCGATCTCGTCGTTGTACATTATCATCGCGGTGCATTCCGAGGCCTTTTTCATGAAATCCGTAAGGCTCTTTTTTGAAAGCTGATAGTCAACGTCCTTTGTGGAAAACCACTTTATGCACTCATCGTTGATCCTGAGATCGTTTTCCGACATACATTCCATGAAACCCTTGTATCTCTCCATGCCCTGCATGTCATCATATTTGAAGATACCACCGATCTTCTTATGCCCGTTGTCGATAAGGATCCGGGTCAGCTCCTGGCTGCATCTCTCATCCGCCATTTCCACGCTGGCAAACCTTAGGTTGCTGTAGTGGTTATGGATAAAGATTATGGGGATATTTTTCCTTTGCAGCTCCCTGTACAGCTTCATGTTCGGATTGGGGAAGGAGGATCTGGTCCCCTCCACTATGAGCCCGGCCACGTCGGTGTTCAGGAATCTCTCCAGGTACATGGACTCGTCATTCAGCTTGTTTCTGGTAACCGCCACATCAATGGAGATCCCCTTTTCCTTCATGACCGACTCTATGCCTTCATATATCTGGGGAAAGAGATAATCGGCAAAGTAACTCATGATAAGCCCGATATGCTCTTTGCTTTCGGCGTCACCTCCGTAGATATATGAAACAAAGGTTCCGCTTCCCCTTATACGCCGTATAAGCCCTTCGTATTCCAGCCTGTCCAGAGCCGTCCGCACGGTCTGTCTGGATACACCGAATTTCTTCTGGAGCATATGCTCGCTTGGCATCTTCTCATCCTTTTTCAGGACTCCGCTCAATATAAGGGTCTTGGCCCAGTTATACAGTTTTACATATTTCAGACTCTCATTCAGAGAATCGCTGTCCCGTGTCATATTGTTATTTCACGATCTGAACTGAATTCCTGTCGCTTGTGATAGCTACGACTATAAGGAATACGATACCCTCGATAAGCTGCTGCAGCGCAGGTGTAAGACCCAGGGTAACAAGGCCCGCGTTCAGGATGATGTAGAGCAGGGAACCTACCACCACGTTTTCAAACTTAACCTTGGCGCCGCCGGAAATAGGCATTCCTCCCAGTACCAGAGCTATCATTATCTGGGTCTCCAGCTGGTTTCCCGAGCTTGCGGTAACGGAACCGACCTTTACCACGTTGATGAAGGCTGCCAGTCCGGTTATGGCTCCGGCAAGTATATAGACCATGAATTTCATCTTATCCGTCTCTATGCCGGAAAAAGCCGCCGCCTTTTCTCCCGCACCTATGGCCTTCAGATATCTTCCGAACTTTGTGAATCTGAAGAAGAAGAATGCTGTCAGCAGTACTATGAGTGTTATGGTCATCTTTACCACGTTGTTATCAAGAGACATGGTCTTCACTATGTCTCCCTGTACCGGTGCATTGGTGGTGGCAAATTCAATGACGCCCCTGAAAAGGAACATGGTACAGATCGTAACAACGAAGCTCTTTACCTTCCTCTTCACATAAAAGTAACCGTTTATAGCCCCGATACAGGCTCCTGCCAGCACTCCTCCGATAATTGCCAGAGGAATATTGAACCTTGACAGATAGCAGAAAACTATGGAAGCTATTCCGAGTATGGAACCCTGGGAGAAATCAAGTCCGCCCATGGTCATTATGAAAAACACTCCGGTAGCCGCTATCATGGTCACATAGACCTGTGACATCAAAAGCTTGATGTTCATCGGAGCAAGAAGCTTTCCGTTTGACAATATGTTGAATATAAGCGAAACAGCCACAAGACCGATAACCGGGAGAATAGCTCTCACTCTGGAAGCTATAACAGCTCTTTTCAGGGCTTTCTCCTCGGCGGCAAGGACTTCATCATTTTTAATCACATCCGTATTAGCCATTTCGTCCTCCTTAAACCATCTTTGCTATGAGGTCATTCTCGGTAAGTTCAGGACTTCTTAAGAGCTCCTCACCACTGTTCTTCCCGTCTTTCATAATGATGATCCTGTCGCACATTCCGATGAGCTCCATTATCTCCTCGGAGATCATTATGATAGACTTGCCGTTTTTCCTCATCTCATCCATGAGAGCATATATATCGGCCTTAACCTTTACATCTATGCCTCTTGTGGGACTGTCAAGGACTATGATATCGGAATTCTTTCCGATCCAGCGGGCAAGCACCACCTTCTGCTTATTTCCGCCGGAGAGCTCGGATACGAACTGGTCCGTATTCACCATCTTTACGGTCATCTCCTTGGCGTGCTTTTCCGCAAACTCCTTTAACTTCTTGTCATTCAGGATATGTGTGCTCCCTCCCAGCTCGTCAAGGGAAGGAAGGCAGATATTATCGCCGATACTCTGATTTATGACTATGGACTCATTGTCCCTGTCCTTTGAAGCATAGGCTATGCTGTGCTTTATGGCCACGGGAATGGAATCGATCAGGGTACCGTCTGCCAGCGTCACGGTACCTTCCCTGTCATAGGAAGCGCCGAAAACAGCCTTGCCCACTTCGTGCATTCCGCACTCGGAAAGGCCTCCGAAGCCCAGTATCTCGCCCTTATGGAGATCGAAGCTCACATCATATATGACTCCGGGAACCGTTACGTTCTTTACGGACATCACCACTTCATCGGATATCTTTTCTCCGTAATCCTCTCTGTAGTAATGTTCTCCAAGCTCACGGCCCACCATGAGCTTCTTAAGGTCATCCTCATTAACATCTGACGCATTGACCGTATCAATGTAAACACCGTCCCTTAATACCGAAACCCTGTCGCACTTATCCAGGACCTCAGGCAGGTCATGGGAAATGAAGATGACGGTATTGCCCTCATTTCTGATCCTCTCCATGTGCTTATAGAGCTCTTCTCTTCCTTCCTGGGAAAGAGCCGTGGTGGTCTCGTCTATTACCACGATCTTGGGAGCGAAATAGGTGGACTTAACGATCTCGATAAGCTTCCTGTCCTCGAAATTGTAGCGGTGTATCATATCTGCGGCATTGATCCGCTCAAAACCGTACTTTTTAAGGAGCTCATTCGCCTCCTTTACCATGGCATTGGTATTCTTAATGCCGAATTTAACGAACCTGTCCTCATGGCCTAAGAAGATATTCTCCGCAACCGTGAGACCTGACAGGGTTCCCAGCTCCTGAACGATGATGGCGATGCCCTCGTTATTGGCCTCAACCTGGTTTTTTACGTGTATCTCTTTCCCGTCCAGAATGAACTTTCCGCTGCCTATGGTATAGATGCCTGTAAGCATCTGCATAAGGGTTGATTTTCCGGAACCGTTCTCTCCGATGAGACCGTGAACCTCACCCTTGTAAAAATCTATGGAAACGTGCTGTACTGCCTTTACGATACCGAAGGTCTTACATACATCCACAGCCTGTAATCTTATTTCTGACATGGTAGTAAAACCTCCTTTTATTTGACTATCTCACCCTTCACGGGCTTCATGGTAAGAGCTACGACCAGAAGCAGAGCCACACCCGTGACCACATTCTGTATGGCAGTGGGAGCGCCCAGGGTAACAAAGCCGTTGTAGATTATCTGTATCAGGAATTCTCCCACGATGATAGCCGGTATGGGAAGTCCGAACTGACGGAAGGCCAGGCCGAAGAAACATCCCATGGTGGGAGCAAAGTTTCTGCTCATTGAAGCCATTCCGGTAACGCTTACCATTGATGATCCGTAGGATATGGCAAGGATACCCATAAGGCCGTCAAAGAAACCTGTTATGACAAAGGTTAATACCTTATATTTATTAACGTTGATACCCATGTTCTTTGCCACGGCTTCGTTTGACCCGATGGCATAGGCATAGGTTCCCACCTTGGTATAGACCAGTATGGTATATGATAAAAGGAAAGCAGCGCAGGCTATGATCAGATTACCCGGCGCATGTCCGAAGAAGTTCTGATCCTTGGTAAGAAAGGCCTGCACCCCTCCGCTTACGTAGTAACCTACGGACTCATAGATAAGAGCCAGACCGGTTGTTACGATCATGGACGGTATGTGCAGCTTTATGTAGGCGATGCCGTTGATAAGCCCTACCAGTGCTCCGCAGAGGATAGGTGCTATAAGGAAACCGGCATAGCCCATTCCCAGATTTTTCATGCAAACAGTTCCCACAATGGCGCAGAGGATACAGTTGGCGCCGATGGAGAAATCAAAGAGGCCCATAACGATTATGAAATAGAGGCCCACAGCCCCTACGGAATCGATGAGGCACTGCTGGAAGTATCCCAGAACCTGATTTGGCTGTCCGAAGGTATCCGGACGCAGGATCTTTAAAATACCGTAAGAAACCAGGATCAGTCCCACAAGAATGACCGCTCCTGTATAACGCCCGAAAATCTTATTCAGACCGCCCTTCGAATTAGAAGAACCCATATGTTTTACCCCGCTTATGGAAGAAGCCGGTATCGCCGTTTAATAGCGACACCGGCTCCGATTCTTAGTGATAAGTTTTAGCTACAGGCGAAACCCTCATTATCCGTGACGCTTCTGAACGTCTTCAAGTGAGAGTGATGCTGCCTTTGCGGAAAGGTCGGTGAGTGAAAGCTCTGACATCTCCTTAAGCTCATCCTGTGTATAAGGAAGCTCGTCTACGAAATACTTTGCATATGCATCATAGTCTTCCTTGGAAGCTACGAACAGATAGGGGAACTTAACTTCTTCGAAGGAATCTGTAGCAACCTTGTAGTTACCCTTTATTGCATTGTAAACCAGCATGAATGCGAACAGAGGATCGCAGTAGTGTCCGCCGGACTCACCTGCCATGGATCCGTTCTCAAGTCTCTCACCCAGGTCGGGAAGGAAGTCTGTGGAAACGATAGCGATCTGGCCGGTCTTGCCTGCGCCTTCAACTGCAGCGATAGCGCCCTGAAGAGGATCTCCGCCGCCGCCTGCAGGGATAAGTGCATCAAGATCAGGATCTGCTGACATAAGAGCCTCTGCAG
>JAFVEU010000070.1 GCA_017475845.1 Lachnospiraceae bacterium
GCGACTTTATACAGGATGACCAGGTGCCTGTGCCTGCAGATGCGGCAGCCTTTACCCTGTTAAAAGAACAGCTGGAGGAGGTGCTGGAAACCCTTACGGAACGTGAGCAGAAGGTACTCCGTCTCCGTTTCGGGCTGGATGACGGAAGGGCCAGGACACTGGAAGAAGTGGGCAAGGTGTTCAACGTTACCCGTGAGAGGATAAGGCAGATAGAGGCAAAGGCCTTAAGGAAATTAAGACATCCCAGCAGAAGCCGCAAATTAAAGGATTATCTGGATTGATGATAAGGCTTTCCCAAAGGCTTAAGTATATAGCTTCCTTTGTGGACAGGGGGTCGGTGCTTGCGGATGTGGGCTGCGACCACGGCCTTTTGTCCCTCCGGCTCTTAAAGGACGGGATCATAGAACATGCTTTCCTTATGGACATTAACCCCGCTCCCCTTGCAAAGGCGGAAGAGAATGCAGAGCGCTACGGCCTCCGGGACAGGGTGGATATCGTTTTATCCGACGGTCTTAAGGCATTGCCTGAGTATATAAGGAAAAATAAGACCGGTCTTTTTCCCGATACGGTACTTATATCCGGAGTAGGGGGCAGGCTCACAAGTGAGATCATCGCCCATACGCCGGGAGTTGTGAGGGAGAAGATAAAAAGCTGGATCCTTTCACCACAGTCTGAAGTTCCGGAGTGCAGAAGGAGTCTTATGGTCTCGGGACTCGGGATAAAGGATGACGGGATAGTAGAGGATCAGGGCAAGTATTATTTTGTGATAAAGGCAGGGGCCTCCGCAGGAGAACCGGACGGCGGTCCGGAAAATGCATGCATGAATGAAGCGGAATGCAGGTACGGAAGATACAGCCTTTTAAGAAAGGATCCCTGTCTTAAGGAACTCCTTGAAAGGGATATGACGGGGATAGAAGCGTTACTTGATAACCGGGAACTGCCGGATAACAGAAGAGGGGAGCTCTTATCCGAACTTGAAGATCTGAAAGGAGCATACAGTGGGTTTAAAATGCCGTGATATTTTAACAGAGCTTTTTAAGCTGGCGCCGGAGTCCCTGGCCGAGGACTGGGATAATGTGGGGCTTCTCACGGGAAGACCGGAAAAAGAGGTACACAGACTGTATCTTGCGCTGGATGCCACCGATGACTGTATCGAGCATGCCGTGAAAACGAAGGCGGATATGCTGTTAACCCATCATCCCATGATATTTAAGGCTCTTAAAAAGGTAACGGGGGATGATTTTACGGGCCGAAGGGTAATGGAGCTCATAAGCCACGATATCTCCTACGCGGCCATGCATACCAATTACGACAGGGCCTGTATGGCGGAAAAGGCAGCGGAGCGTCTGGACCTTAAGGAAAAGGAGACCTTCTGCATGGAAAAAACTGATGACAGCGGAAGGGACTATGGTCTCGGGGTCATCGGTACGCTTTCTTCGCCCCTTACCCTTGCGGGACTTGCGGAAGAGGTAAAGCTTAAGTTCAGGATCCCGGATGTGAGGATATACGGAGATGAGGCGGCTTTGGTGGAAAGGGCCGCGATAATCCCGGGCTCAGGGGGGAGCGAGGCCGGTTACGTTCTGGAAAAGGATGCGGACGTATTCATTACCGGTGATATCAGCCACCATCAGGGGCTGGATGCGGTGCTCCAGGGGCTGTTTGTCATTGACGCGGGCCACTATGGTATGGAAAAGATCTTTATAAGCGATATGGAAAAATGGTTCAGGGGGAGGTTCCCGGATCTTAAGGTATATACCGAGGAGATAAGAGAACCCTTTGTAACGAGATAGAAAAGGACAAAGCGGCATCGGAACGGCGCGGCTCTCAAAAAACAGAGGAGATAAGGACATGGAAAAGGTCAGGATAAGGTATAAGGAAAAGGAGTATGAATATCCGAAGGGAACCACCCTTTATGATATAGCAAAGGATTTCCAGAAGGACTATGAGTATCCGATAGTGCTGGCGGTAAGGGATTACAAGCTGAAGGAGCTCTTCCATACCGTAAAGGAAGATACGGAGATACAGGGGTTTGAAACCCTTTCGGACCACAGCGGCCACAAGGCTTATAAGAGGAGCGCCTGCATGATACTCCTTAAAGCCATGTATGACGTGGTGGGCCGGGAGAAGCTTGATAAGGTGAAGGTGGAGTTCTCCATGGGAGACGGCTATTACATCTCCGTAAAGGGCAGCGCTGTACTCACCGAAGACCTGGTATCCAAGATCAAAGCCAGAATGAGGGAGCTGGTGGATGAGGATATAACTATCGTAAAGAAGAGCTATCCCATAGACAAGGTAAGGGAAATGTGCTCCGAGTACGGCATGATGGATAAGGAGAGGCTTTTCCATTACAGGATAAGCTCCTCGGTAAACATGTATTCCATCAATGATTTCACCGATTACTACTACGGCTTTATGGTGCCCTCCACCGGTTATGTGAAGTATTTCGATCTGGTGCACTATGATGAGGGGCTTCTGCTGCAGCTGCCGAAGAGGCTCTCGCCCCTTGAGGTCAGGGAAATAAAGGAGACTCCAAGGCTTTTCAATACCATGATGGATGCCACCAAATGGAATGAGATCATGCGGATAGAGACTGTGGGAGAGCTTAATGACCAGATCTCCGCCGGCCGTATCAATGATATCATCCTTGTACAGGAAGCCCTTCAGGAAAGTAAGATCTCCGAGATAGCCAGGGAGATCGTAAAGGAGAAGAAGAAATTCGTGATGATCGCAGGTCCCTCCTCTTCGGGCAAGACCTCCTTCTCCCACAGGCTTTCCATACAGCTTGCGGCCCACGGGATGAAGCCCCATCCCATAGCCCTTGATAATTATTTTGTGCCGAGAGAGCTTACCCCTGTGGATTCCGAGGGAAAAAAGGACTATGAGTGCTTAGAGGCCATAGACATTGATGCCTTTAATGAGAACATGACGGATCTCCTGAAGGGAAAGAGGGTGGAACTGCCCACCTATAATTTCATCACCGGAGAGCGGGAATATAAGGGGAATCATCTCTCCATGGGTCCGGAGGACGTGCTGGTGATAGAGGGGATCCACGGCTTAAATGACAGGCTTTCGCATACCCTTTCAAGGGATGATAAATACAAGATCTATATCTCGGCGCTTACAACACTCAATATAGATGAGCATAACAGGATACCCACCACAGACGGCAGGCTCATAAGGAGGCTTGTGCGGGATGCCCGTACCAGGGGAGCTTCCGCCAACCGGACCTTAGGTATGTGGGGATCCGTGAGAAGAGGAGAGGAAAACAATATCTTCCCCTTCCAGGAGAGCGCAGACGCAATGTTCAATTCCGCGCTGATATACGAGCTTGCAGCCTTAAAGCAGTTTGCAGAGCCGTTATTATTCAGCATAAAGAAAGAGGATCCGGAATACCAGGAAGCCTTAAGGCTCTTAAAGTTCCTTCAGTATTTCCTCGGGATCTCCACGGAAGACCTCCCCAGAAACTCCATAGTAAGAGAGTTTGTGGGAGGGAGTATATTCGACGTGTGATAAGCAGGCAACGTACCATTCAGGTACGTCACATATAGAGGCAGGCCGGATGGTCGCTGTATCTGTGCTTAAGATACAGAGGAAAGTCCGGGCTCCGCAGGGCAGGATACCGGCTAACGGCCGGCTGGGGTAACCCACGGGATAGCGCAACAGAAAACATGTAGCCTATGGTCTTTGACCAGGTGATATTGAAAAGGCGGTGTAAGAGACCACCGGCCGGACAGTAATGTACGGCGCATTGCAAGCCCTATCCGGAGCAAGGCCAGACAGAAGACCAAGGGGCTGCCCGTCCCGTCTTCAGGTGGGCCGCTAGAGGCACATGGCAACATGTGTCCCAGATAGATGATCATTCAAGACAGAACCCGGCTTACAGACCTGCCTCTATTAAATATAGAATAGGGAGTTTTTTTGAACCCGATAAAAGGAAGGATAAAGAACATCATAGATAAAGGCAGGGATGACAGAACCCCAGGAAAGGTCCTTTACAGGGCGAGAAAGAAATTCGGGGATTATGTGATAAAAAACGGTGTCTACAGAGGTGTGGAGACCCGGCTTTATGAAGTGGACGGGGTGAGGGAATCCGCTTCCTTTATGGGGGACAGGAAATACGATCCGGTCTTTGACTATATAAAGTGCTTTTGCAGGGTGCTGGACGAGCGTCCGGAAACCGGAAACATACTTATGATCGGCGGGGCAGGTTTCCAGTTTCCGAAATATGCTATAAGCCGCCATCCGGATATCAGGCTGGATGTGGTGGAGATCGAACCCCTTGCCGTAAAGATCGCGAGGAAATATTTTTATCTCGATGATCTGGAAGAGGAATACGGAGCCGAATCCTCGGGAAGGTTAAGGATCATAATAGATGACGGTATGGATTTCCTTGAGGAAACGGATGAAAAATATGATATCATAATAAATGATGCTTATCATTCCGATAAGCCGGACAGCGCTCTGTCATCCCCAAAAGGGATCATGCGCATACAGAGACATATGTCAGAAAAGGGTATCTATTTATTTAACCTGATCACATCGATCGAAGGGGTTTATTCCATGCCTCTTAATATGTCCTTCAGTCTTCTGGACAGTCTTTTTCCCGATGTGAAATGCCTCCGCTGTACTCCGGATATACCTGATAAAGAGCTGCAGAATGTGGTTTTCTGCTGCAGAAATGAATAAGAACCCTTAAACATTGAAAGGAGGAAAAGATGAAGGATATCATCATTATCGGAGCGGGCCCCGCCGGGCTTACGGCTGCGATCTACGCGCTGAGAGCGGGAAAGAGCGTTCTCATACTGGAAGCCCAGAGCTACGGCGGACAGATAGTAAATACTCCGGATATAGAGAACTATCCGGGACTGAAATCCGTTTCCGGCTTTGATTATGCCACCACCCTCTATGAGCAGGCCACAGGCTTTGGTGCGGAGATAGAATACACTGCCGCGGTATCCATAGAGGACAAGGGGGAGATAAAGACAGTTCATACCGAAAGCGGTGAAAGCTTTGACGCCGCTGCGGTGATCCTTGCTACAGGTGCCAAAAACAAGCATATCGGAATAGACAGGGAGGAGGAGCTGACAGGCAAGGGCATATCCTACTGCTCCACCAGTGACGGAGCCTTCTTCAGGGGATAGGATGTGGCAGTCTGCGGCGGAGGAAATACAGCACTGTCCGACGCGCTCTTTCTTTCAGCATACTGCAGGACGGTATATCTTATACACAGGAGGGATCAGTTCCGGGGGAGCGATGCCGATGTGAATAAGATAAAGGACAAGGATAATGTGAGATTTGTACTGGATTCCACTGTGGAAAAGCTTAACGGCGATCCGGTATTATCTTCCGTGACAGTTAAGAACAAAAAGACCGGAGAGACAAAGGATATTGAAGTCAGCGCTCTTTTCGTGGCGATAGGCCAGGAACCGGATAACGCATCCTTCGGGAATGTGGCGGAGCTGGATGAGAAGGGATATATAGATTCCCCGGAAAGCTGTACCACAAAGACCCCGGGTGTTTTCACTGCCGGAGACTGCAGGAAAAAGGAAGTGAGACAGCTTACCACAGCAGTGGCGGACGGGGCCGTGGCGGCTCTCGCCGCAGTCAGCTACATTTCCTGACAGCTGCCGGTTTAAGGAGGAAGCAGAGAGAATATGGCCGAAAACAAACTATTCAGAAACAAAAGCCTGGAAAAGATATCATCTCCGGAGCAGCTCAACGACTATATATCAGTCACGACTCCCGGGGTGTGGATGCTTCTTTCCGGCATCATGCTTATCCTTATAGGAGCCGTGGTATGGGGAGTGTTCGGAGAGCTTGATACCAGGATAAGCGTTCCCGCCATTGTGCATGACAATGTGGCGGAGCTTTATGTCAAGGCCGATGATGTCACTTCCGTAAGGATGTATCAGGATGTGGAAATAGACGGATACGACGGTTATGTCCTGTCTCTGGGGGAAGAGGGGATCGTGGCTGAGGATGTACTGGGTGACATGATCCTTATGGAAGCCGGTTATGATGATGGAGACATTGTCTACGACATAGCGGCCGCCATAGAAGCCCCTGACGGGATATATATTGCCGATGTGGTTGTGGATACGGTAAGTCCCATGTCTTTCCTGACAAATGATTGAAATAGATGACCTGATTTATTATGGCTGATGTAAAAAGGAACACAAAAATCAAACAGCCGGTGAGAGGAAAGATCGCGAATGTACCGGTGGTAATGCAGATGGAGGCGCTGGAGTGCGGAGCGGCTTCTCTTTGCATGATCCTCGCATATTACGAAAAATGGATCCCCCTGGAGCAGGCCAGGCTTGACTGCGGTGTTTCCAGAGACGGATCAAATGCAAAAAATGTGCTGATGGCCGCCAGGAACTACGGACTGGAGGCAGCGGGTTACCGGATGGAGGACGTGGAAGTCCTTAAAAAAGAGGGGACTTTCCCGGCTATCATCCACTGGAATTTTAACCACTTTGTGGTATTGAAGGGATTTAAGGGGGACTATGCCTATATAAACGATCCCGGAAGAGGATCGGTCAGGATCCCCTTAAAAGAGTTTGATGAGTCCTTTACGGGGATCTGTCTTATGTTTTCCCCGTCGGAGGATTTCGTAAAAGAGGGAAAACCGAAAAGTATTCTGGATTTCGCGGCAAAGAGGCTCAAGGGCACCGCTTCTGCCGTTGCCTTTGTCATACTGACCACCATCATCACATCTATCATAGATGTCATCAATCCTGTTTTTTCAAAGGTATTTCTGGACAGACTGCTGCCCGGTAAAAATCCGGAATGGGGCTTCAGCTTTTTATTCATGCTGGCGATCTTCTCCATTGTGCAGATCGTGGCGGAGTGGATAAGGACGGTTTATTCATTAAAGATCAACGGAAAGCTTGCCATAGTGGGCAATGCCACCTATATGTGGAAGGTACTCCATCTTCCCATGGTCTTCTTCTCACAGAGGATGGCCGGAGACATTCAGCAGAGGAAGGACGAAAATGCCTCCATAGCTTCCAATCTGGTGGAAACCTTCACTCCCCTTGCCCTTAATACCGCAATGATGTTCTTCTACCTCTTCATAATGATAAAGCACAGTGTGGAACTTACCATACTGGGGCTTTTCAGCATCCTTCTGGATATCTTCATGGCCAGGATCATATCGGCCAAAAGAGTGAATATCACCAGAGTACAGATGAGGGATTCCGGTAAGCTTGCGGGAACCACGGTAGCCGGCATAGAGATGATAGAATCCATTAAGGCCGGAGGAGCGGAAAACGGCTTCTTCAGCAGATGGGCAGGCTATCAGGCCAGTGTAAATACACAGCTTAACAGATATTCGGCCATTAATTATTATCTGGGAATGATCCCCCAGATCACTTCGGAGGTGATCAATGACCTTATCACCATCATCGGCATCTATCTGACCATGAACGGCAAATTTACCCTTGGTGCGGTAATGGCCTTCCAGGGATTCCTTGCCTCCTTTACGGAGCCTGCCGGACAGCTTATAGAAGCGGGGCAGACCATGCAGGAAATGCGTACCGGCATGGAGAGGATAGAAGATGTAATGGAGTATCCCGATGATGAGAATGTGGTGAAAAACGAGGACAGGGATGATTTCGATAAGCTTAAGGGAGGGGTGGAGATAAAGAATCTCACCTTCGGTTATTCTCCCTTGAGCGATCCCCTGATAGTGGACTTCAATATTTCCGTAAAACCCGGCAGCAGGGTGGCTTTTGTAGGGAGCTCCGGCTGCGGAAAGTCGACTCTCGCCAAGCTCATCACAGGGCTTTACAGTCCCTGGAGCGGAGAGATAAAGTTTGACGGAAGGGACATTAAGGATATAGACAGGAACGTATTTACCGGTTCCGTGGCTGTTGTCGACCAGGATATCATCCTCTTCGAAGATACCATAAGGAATAATATCAAAATGTGGGATGATTCCATAGAGGATTTCGAGATGATCCTGGCCGCCAGAGATGCCCAGATCCATGAGGACATCGTACAGCGTACCGGCGGATATGACCATAAGCTCATAGAGGGCGGCAGCAACTTTTCCGGAGGCCAGCGCCAGAGACTTGAGATAGCAAGGGTTTTGGCCCAGGATCCCACCATCATCATTCTGGATGAGGCCACCAGCGCTCTGGACGCAAAGACGGAGTATGAAGTCGTGAAAGCCATAAAGGACAGGGGCATAACCTGCATAGTCATAGCTCACAGGCTTTCAACCATCAGAGACAGTGATGAGATAGTGGTGCTGGATCATGGTAAGGTGGTGGAGCGGGGCACCCATGAGGAGCTCTACGCAAAGGGCGGATACTACACGGAACTGGTCACAAGTGAGTAGACACTTTCGTCATCACAACCATGAAAGATTTCCGTGCTCGTGTCCTGACGAAGTCTTCTAAACTCGCCCCTCTATGGCTGACACAACCGGACGCGCACTTATCCCACATCTTTGATGTGGGATGCCTCCCCGGCGAGGGGCGCCCCAAATTCTTCC
>JAFVEU010000071.1 GCA_017475845.1 Lachnospiraceae bacterium
TATAATAAACAAGGAACATGGCCAGGATAAAGATGGGGATAGCCAGTATCCTGTTTGTGACGATGCTGTCGATCTTATCGGAGGTGGTGAGTTCTCCCTCTGCAGTGCCCTTCTTAACAGCTTTTTTCACCAGATCCGTCACATAGTTATACCTCTGATCCGTGACAATGGACTCGGCGTCATCATCCATCTCCTTCTCACAGTCAACTATATGCTCCTCGAGATGCCTGATAAGGGCATCATCAAGGGCCAGATCCTCGCAGACCTTTTTATCCCGCTCAAAGATCTTGATGGCATACCAGCGGATGGCCTTTTCTTCCACCATATCCTGTATGGATTCTTCAATATGGGCCAGGGCATGCTCAAGGGATCCGGAAAAAACATGGGGATGCTTCTGCTCCGCATTTTCCTTTGCCGCTTCAATACAGAGCTCTGCCGCCTGCATGGTGTGTTCTCCCTTAAGGGCCGTGATCTCAATGACCCTGCACCTCAACGCTTTTCCCAGCTTTTCAAGATCGATCTGATCCCCGTTCTTACGTACCACGTCCATCAAATTGACGGCCATGACCACCGGGATCCCGATCTCTATAAGCTGGGTGGTAAGATACAGGTTTCTTTCTATATTTGTGCCGTCTACGATGTTCAGTACCACATCCGGCTTTTCTTTTACTATGTAATCCCTGGTGACCACTTCTTCCAGAGTATAGGGACTTAAGGAATAGATGCCCGGCAGATCCTGTATTATCACATCAGGATGTCCTTTAAGCTTCCCTTCCTTTTTTTCAACCGTAACCCCCGGCCAGTTTCCAACATACTGGCTGGAACCGGTCAGATCATTAAATAAGGTGGTCTTTCCGCAATTCGGATTTCCCACAAGAGCTATCTTTACAGACATGGATCAGATCCCCTCCTGCTCTATCTCAATGATCACCGCATCTTCTTTTCTTATTGAGAGCTCATATCCCCTTACCGTCACTTCCACCGGATCACCCAGGGGCGCCACTTTCCTCACATGGATCTCCACACCTTTTGTGATACCCATATCCATGATCCTTCTTCTCAGACCGCCTTCACCATGTATCTTAACAACCTTTCCGGAACCGCCCACCGGAATGTCCTTTAATGTTTTCATAATAATAACGAAACTCCTTTCCCGTCAGGAAAGACACTATATCAACGCAGGATATAAGTCAATATCCAAATAAAACTTATGTTAAATATATTAAATTCTGATTTAAAGAGTTGACATGCTGTGGTATTATGTTGATACTGATCCGGATTATGGTATCATAGAAAGGAAACATCCTGAATGAATATAGAAAAAACCATGGAAGACTATCTTGAAGCCATTCTTATGCTGAAGGAAAAACATGGCTATGTACGTTCCATAGATGTAGCCGAGCTTCTGAATGTCACAAAGCCCAGCGTGACCTACGCCACAAAAAAGCTTAAAGACAACGGTTACCTCACCAGTGACCACGCGGGAATGCTGGTATTAACGGATGCAGGAATGGAGATCGCGGATAAGATCTATACCCGGCATAAAGCCCTGACCAGATTCTTTATCCAACTGGGTGTTGATCCCGAAACGGCAACGGAGGACGCCTGCAAGATCGAGCACGACTTAAGCGAAGAGACCTTCCGGGCGCTCTGCAGATACGCAAAAATAAATACAGAGGATTGAGACTTTGAATAACAGAACAGAGAATAAAATGGGGGTCCTACCGGTAAAAAAGCTTATCATCATGATGTCCCTTCCGATGATGATATCAATGCTTGTGCAGGCCCTTTACAATGTGGTGGACAGCATCTTTGTCTCCCGTATAAACGAAAACGCGCTGACTGCCGTTACTCTGGCTTTTCCCATGCAGAACCTGATGATCGCCGTGGGTTCCGGTACCGGAGTGGGTATCAATGCCCTTCTTTCCCGTTCCCTGGGAGAAAAAAGGTTTGACCGTTCAGATGCTGCCGCAAACACAGGCATATTTCTGACCTTCCTTAATTATATCCTGTTTCTCTTTATCGGACTGTTCCTCTCCCGTCCCTTTATAATAACCCAGTCCGGAGATCCTGAGATCCTGGAGTACGGTGCCACCTATCTCAGTATAGTGAATTCCCTTTCTCTGGGACTCTTCTTCCAGATGACCTTTGAAAGGCTGCTTCAGTCCACCGGCAGAACCTTTTACAGCATGATCTCCCAGGTGACCGGAGCGGTGATAAATATAATCTTCGACCCCATTCTGATATTCGGTCTCTTTGGCCTACCAAAAATGGGCGTTGCCGGAGCGGCCTACGCCACTGTACTCGGGCAGACCACCGCAGCTATCCTGGGACTTATATTGAACATACGCTTTAACAGCGACATCACCCTTTCACTAAAGAAATCCCTGCGTCCGGACGTCAGTGCGGCTAAAGAAATCTATAGTGTGGGCATCCCTTCCATACTCATGATGTCCATCGGATCCGTGATGACCTATCTCATGAACCGCATACTCATCGTATTTTCCACAACGGCCACCGCAGTATTCGGTGCATACTTCAAGCTCCAGAGCTTTTTCTTCCTGCCTGTGTTCGGCTTGAATAACGGCGTGATCCCGGTACTGGCCTATAATTACGGTGCAAGGAATAAAGACCGGATAAAGGAGGCCCTGAGCTTTTCCATAACCCTGGCGGTTTCCGTGATGCTCTGCGGCACTCTCTGCTTCACCCTTTTACCCGGTGCCCTTCTGGGATTCTTCAACGCATCGGAGGAGATGCTTAGGATCGGCATCCCCGCCTTAAGGATCATGGGACTGATCTTCCCCTTAGCCGGTGCCTGCATTGCCATGGGCTCCATATTCCAGGCTTTTTCAGAGAGCATTTATTCCCTTATAATCTCTGTCGCAAGGCAGCTGGTAGTGCTTATCCCCGCAGCCTGGCTTTTATCCCTTACGGGAAATATCAATAATGTATGGTGGGCTTTTCCTATAGCAGAGATAACTTCCCTTATCCTCTCCGCCATATTCTTCCGGAACCTTATGAAAAAGACAACGAAAGAGCTTGAGAGCGGTAATGATAATAACGAAAGTCCCCGTTAAACATTTCCCGCATAGACATATTTAAGATATTCCCCGGCCACACGGGTCAGGGCATATACGGTATCCACCGGAGTGGCTCCCCTGTCAGTCATCTTGTACTGTGGGAAGAATCTGGAGAGATGATAGGGGATCTCCTCTTCCCTTCCGCCGTTTAAGCCGGCGATCCACTTTGCGATCTCACGTATTTCCTCTTCCGAATCGTTTATCCCGGGCACCACAAGGGTGGTGATCTCCATATGGCAGTGCTTTGCAGCCTCTTCTATAAAATCCATGGTCTGCCTTAAATCCCCCATGAGCACATCCCTGTATACCTCTTCCGAAAAGGATTTGAGGTCGATGTTCATGGCGTCAATGTATGGCAGTATCTCCTTAAGCACCTGAAGCTCCGCCATTCCGTTTGATACCAGCACGTTCTTCATTCCTTCTTCATGAATAAGCTTTGCCGTATCCCGTACGAATTCATAACCGGTAAGGGCTTCATTATAGGTGTAGGCAACTCCTATATTCCCGTTCACCTTTTCCCTTAGGGCGATATCCCTTATCTCCTCCGGGTCAGCCTTTGAAAAACCCCTGTCCCCCGTCTGGGAAATCTCGTGATTCTGGCAGAAGGGGCAGCGGAGGTTACAGCCGTAGGAACCAAGGGACAGTATGAAGCTGCCGGGGTAAAAACGGTTCAGAGGCTTCTTCTCTATGGGGTCCAGTGCTATGGAAGAAATGACTCCGTAGTTCTCCGGTATTATCTTATTATCCTTATTGATCCTTGCCCTGCAGAATCCTCTCTGTCCTTCCTGTAGATCGCAATGGCGGAAACAGACGTGACATTTCATCTTCTAATGATCCTCTTTCGGACAGTGCCTTGTAACCTCAAAGCGCTCCAGTTCCACCTTGTCATCGCTTACCGGGATCCCTGCCTTCTGCTTTGCAATGGCTATCTGTTCGGAAACCGTATCCACTCCCTCCAGGTTCGGAAGCAATAATCCCCTTTTCGTTCCCTTGGTGACTATCACTCCGTATTTCTTAACATCCAGCTCATCGGGAGAACCGATCTTCTCCGGCTCCTTAAGAATATCCACGCTGTATTCCAGGAATGGAAGCTCCTCCGGTCTCACTGGTGAAAATCTGGGATCCCTGGTGGAAGCACTGATGGCATTATGAATGATCTCTTCGGCTATACTGTCGGCCACCGGTGAAATGGTACCGATACATCCCCTCAGATCCCCGTTTATATGGAGTGAAACAAAGGCGCCGGCTCTGTTAATAAGCATCTCTTCCGGCAGATTCTCCGGTACCTTTATGATCCTTCTGTCCTTTATATAATTTTCAATGGTCTTTCTCGCAAGACTCACATAGGCATCTTCCAACAGCTTCTCACTTTCAAGGCTCTTTATCTTTCTCTCATACCAGATGTCAAGGAAATTCCTGCTGTCGTCCTTTCCCTTAACCTCATAGGTGCAGATACCGTAACCGACCCCGGTCACATCCTGATGTGAAAGCCTCTTTATATCAAGCTTTGTACGGTCAAAGGCCCCGGCCATCATGATAAAGGAACGGTGGCCGCATTCAGCCGACTTTTCAAGAAGCTCCCTGTCGAAATCCATAAGGGCGTCAAATTGTCCGGCTCCCATGACGTCCATGATCTTTTCGTCATACTCCGGTCCCTTCGGGTCAAAGCCGTAAGGGCCGTTATACTGAAGCTTGTGGGACAGGTCCCCGCTTGCCACGTATACCACTCTTCTTCCGGTCTCTTCCGCAGCCTTTTTTATCA
>JAFVEU010000072.1 GCA_017475845.1 Lachnospiraceae bacterium
CCGATCTCATAAAATCCTAACAGGTGCATAGGTGGTGAAGAGGTTTCTATGCCTAAGGAGAGAAAAAAGACTCGAAAAAGGCATAAAATCTAAACAGGAACACAGCCGGGGGATCAAACCACTCTAATCAATGACCCGGTACAGCTCCTCGCCGTCATTCTCGGCTATAAGCTCATAATGGGAAAAGACGAAATCCTTCACATCCTCATCATCGAAATCCCACATCCTCTCGGATATGATCCACTTCGGGGTGTGGAGGGTGAGCTTGCTCATGACATCACTCTTGATCCTGGGATCCAGATGCAGGAAATAGGGAAGGTTCACGGGATACTTATTGGAGGGAAGCTCCTGATTGATCTCGTAGTAGATCATGCCGGATTCCAGGTTGTAGATACCGCTCCTCTCCCATTCCGGCACCAGAGCGGATATCTCTTTGCAGTCATAGTACTGGTTCTTTCCGGTCTCTTCCTCGTAGATCATAAGGTTTTCCCTGAATTTGTCGCTGGTAAGGGGATAATAGGAATCAAACACCAGAAACATTATGAAGCAGATGGCAATGCCCCGGAGCCCGGGCTTTACGTTCAAAATGCCCTTTTCCCTGAGCTCATTGATATTATCCGTCATATCCTTTACGAAATAGACCGCTGTGATCACCAGTACCGGCATCTGACACAGGAAATAGTAGAGATAAGGAGTTCCGAAATGGAGCAGCAGGTATTGAGTAACGGCTGTGATTATAAGATACATCCTTCTCTGATCATCCTCTTTCGTCTCATGCTTCATGCAGAGACCGTAGAAAAATCCGGCGTAGCAGAGAAGAAGGTTCAGCTCCCATTTAAGGGAGAAGGACTCGTAATAGTCCGTGGAACGCCTGAAAGCAAAAACGAAGACGCAGTAGATAAAATCCTTCAGGGCTCCGTTCACGATAAAGTAGATAAAGAGCGGCACCGCTACGATAAGCACTCCTCCAAGGAAGTACAGGGCGCATTTAAGGATCAGGTCATATTCCCTGCGTTTTATAAGGATTATGATGACCGTAAGTACCGAAGCGCAGATCACTGCAGCCACCGTCATTTTCGAAAAGAAATAGATCCCGAAGCCGATGCCCATGATAAGAGCCGAATGCCGGGCAGAAACCACCGCCCCGTCTCCCCGGATGATAAAGTCCAGGGTGAGAAACACCGCTGCCATACTGCAGGGCATGAAAAGCTCCTCCACCGTATTGCCGCCCCACATAAGAGCATAGGCGAAATAATAATACAGAAAGAGGACGATGGCAGCGCCGAGGCGCCCCGTAAAGAGCTTTGCGATCTTCCAGATCAAAACGACTGTTATTGTAATGGAAATGCACTGTATCAGAAAGATGCCGTTCCTGTCCCTTAGGAACAGCTGGCCAAAGGCCTCATAGAAAAAAAGCATGGGCCCCTTCAGGTCGAAATAATCCCTGTAGGGAACCTTTCCGCAGGTTATGGCCCTTCCCATCATGGCGTACCAGGAGGAGTCGTAACCGTAGGCATAGGGGTAAAGGGGACTGGTCCAGCTGGAGCACTGGAGCACATAAACGATTCCCGTGATAATGACAAGTGTATATTCAATAATATTTATGATCTTCTTTTTATCCATGATCCCCCGATATCAACCCCCACAGTAAATGCCCCCGGAACCTGTCCCGGGGGCAAATATCGTTAAATACCTTACTCCTCTATATTCTCTATCTTATCCTTCCGGGCTTCTATTTCCTTAGCCTGTACATCAGCCGGAGCCGGCTCGTAGCGGTTGAACTCATAGGAGAATTCTCCTGTTCCTCCGGTCATGGAGCGGAGATCCGTATTGTATCCGAAGATATTGGATTCTGGGATCTCGGCTTCTATGATCTGCTTTCCGCCTTCAACGGGAGTCATTCCCAGCACACGTCCGCGGCGCTTGTTCAGGTCTCCCATTACATCACCGGTGTACTGGTCCGGAACTGTAACCTTTAGTGTCTCAATGGGCTCAAGAAGGATGGGTGTTGCCTTCATGAAGCCGTCCTTGAAGGCAAGCTTCGCTGCCGTCTTAAAGGACTGCTCGGAGGAGTCAACAGGGTGATAGGATCCGTCATAGAGGGTAGCCTTGACACCTACAACGGGGTAGGCAGCCAGAGGTCCCTTCTCA
>JAFVEU010000073.1 GCA_017475845.1 Lachnospiraceae bacterium
GAACGGTGATATTCCCGGCTTCATCAACTTTGGCAACTTTAGGATTGGTTGATTTCCAGCTCGTCGGGGAATATGTTGTCCTACTGAGGAACGAATAGGCATTTAAGCCCTTGTCTCCCATATTGGCATCTGCTTTTTTGGCCATCTCCGGCATCTGAACATATAGGTGGATCTTTGTGCTGAGGGGCTGCCAGGAGCCTCCCTTGACCTTCTGCTGACACTCCACATCCGCTTCTCCCCGCTTTTTAGGCGTGATGATCCCCTTCTTACTTACCTTAATGATCGTCTTCTCACTGCTCTTATAACGGTGTTTTGCATTATTGTCATAGGCGGGATCGGAGATAAAGGCTGCCGTAACGTCCGCTTTTGTTCCCGTCATCACTGCGACATTAGAGGACAGGATAAATTCGTACCTGGCGTTTTTTGTGCTCAGCTCCGTTATATCCTCTCCTGTTGTCAGATGAAGAGGAGAAGCAGGATCTGAGATCCCGGGTTCTTCCGGCTTTTCTTCCTCTCTGTCCCCATAGTGGGGATAGGTATCGGCATCCGTATAGCTTAATATAACGCCTTCCTCTGAAAACCCGTAAAAGTAAACTTTTCCGTATCCCGCTGCGGCCACAGGCGTATAAAGGGCAGTATTGGAGATCAGTCTTTCATTAGCCTTAAATCCTTCCTCTTCATCCTTAAATGATAAGAAATAATTATCGGAAGCGATCTCTTCCGTCATCCCCTCATTTTTCTTTGTGGTGTGGCCTCCCACAAGATATATTCCCTCCTTCGTTCCGCAGCCTGACCAGAAGGCATATTCGACAAGTTCATGGTCAAACCCGGCTCCTTCAGGGGCATATCTGCTTATATCCTCGGTCTTAAACGGTGATACCGTAAATCTCTCTGCCCTGAAAACAGAATCGCCCTCTCCCCGGCCTATGATATAGATCCTGTTTGAGCTGCCTTCCCTCTCCTCATGGGCGGTCACGACCCTGCCTGGATAGTAATTATTGAGAAGTCCGAGATACTTCCCTCTTCCGGTAGCCGGATCCAAAAGATAGACCGCCGTCGCTTTAGTAAGCACTTCCTGGAACTCATTCTCTCCCGGATCCGATACCGCATATCTGGATCTGAAAAGCAGCAGATCTTTTCCGTCATAATAAAGATCAAACGGCCTGTCATTATCGTCTTTTATATCCAGAACCCACTTATCCGATTCCGGGATTTCATTGTCACCTTTCTCCGGAATAAAGGGAATCCTTTTAACATTCTTTTCACCATCGTAGAATACCAGATCGTTTCCGTCCCCATAAACGATCATTCCGTCTATCACCGCAGGACCCGAGTCTGAGGAAACAGCTTCCGTTCTTTTTATCCATTCCCCGTCCCTAAAGCTTACGGTCGCATCACATTCTTCCGCATCTTTATAAAAGAAATACAGCGAACCATTTAGCGAAAGAGCATTTTTCACAAAGAGATTGGACAGGAATTTCATATCCTGTTCGCTGATCGGGAGACGGGGGTAAAGCCCGGACTCTTCTAAGCAGGATTCCGGATCCTCAGGGATCAGTCTCCTCGTATACTCCTGCCTGTCAGGGTCTTTCCTTCCCCTGTCCCGCACCTTAACCTCTGCTTCCACTCTGTTTTTAAGCCCCTCCGGGATCTTAAGGATTATCATATCCCCATCCCCTTTTTCATCCGGGACAACATCCTTAATTTCAAGGGTTCCTTCGGAAGTTGACCATTTCCTTCCCTCCTGGGATATGGAAACTTCAGCATCATTTTTGCTTCCAAAGAAATATCCCTTGACGATCAGTGAGTTGTTTTCAGCCCTCAAAGTAGAGATCACCGGGGTATAGGTACTTTCGTCAAGCGAATTCCTCACATTTGCCATCCCCCCGGTTATGCAGGAATCCCTGAAGGTTTCTGTCTTCCTTGCGCCGGCAAGGACTCTGGCAGCGAGCTTTCCCGCGCTGTCCGAAGGGAATCCGGCCGCAAGAATGGCCACCTCCCCCGTCACAGCCGGAGCGGCCATGGAAGTGCCCTGTAGATATTTATACTGCCGTACCGGAGCATCCGTTATCCAGAGTTCGTCAATGGCATATTCCTTAATGACTGTTTCTCCATCTTCGTAGTACATGAACAGGAATCTGAACTCAGGGTTTTCAAGATCCACGCTGCTTCCATTATTCGTTTTATCAAGAGAATACACCTGATAATTCGGGGTATTCGTGACATAGTATGCGGGTGAAAGATAGTCCCATTTTCCGTCCGTTGTCTTTACAAAAACAAAATCGCACCACTCTCCCGGATCGGCTATGCGTCTTTTATAAATGAGGCTGTATCCTCTTTTTTCAGGATCCTTTTCCAGAGATTTATTCAGGCTTACGGAAAAGGCGACCTTCGCCTTACTCTTCCATCCTATGGTATCTTCTGTGATCTTATCGTCAATCACGGATATTTTGGTATCCTTTACTATCAGCTCTCCTTCCCTTATCTCTATATCTGTGCCGTTTTCTGTATTAGGCGTATAAATGAACCGCGTTTCTCCGGTTGAAAAATCATCATACAGTTCATTTCCTGCGGTATCATTCACAGGTTTCGAAACCGTTTTATCCGTGATCATTTCACTTTCCCTGTCTATCATTGTGGACATTATTTCGGATCCCGGTGCGTATATATGCGTTGTCCGGAGGCCGTAATCTGTAAAACCGCTCATTCTGCCTTCCCTGTCACAGGAATTGACCGTTATAACAGAAGGATTATCAAGCGTTACTACCGAACTGCAGACAGTACCGGTATCGTTATTTACTGAGTTATTCGTGGAAGCATAACAGGTAACAATGTCATTTTCACCCAATTCCCGGTGGCAGAAGCTGAGAGCATAGGAATTATCGGGACCGCCAAAGGAACAGTTTACTGCCCGTACGTTTACTCCGGCTTTTTTTGCCGTAAGTACATAGTTAAATCCTTTAAGGGCAGAGGAATTCGGCGTATTTCCTATGTCATCGATCATAATGTTCACAGCCATGATCCTGACTCCGTTGGCAGCGCCGCTGACCCCTTTCCCGTTCCATGAAGCGGCGATTATTCCTGCCACATGGGTTCCATGGGGAAGAGTATCCATAGGATCATCCTTATCCTTTGGATAATATCCCTTATAATAGTCATGGCCTGTGTTTATCCCGTATTTACCTCCGCCCAGTTTCTTAAGCGCATCATACTTAAGCCCTTCATCCCACATAACAGGGGCAAGATCCTCATGGTTATAATCAACTCCGGAATCTACTACCGCAACAACCACTCCGTCAGAATTATGCTTTTCCGGTTTATTCCAATCGGGAACGTCTATTCCTCCCGGGCCGATACCAAAGGCATACTGCAGTCCGGTCATATCAGGAGTTTCAGCATTGGATGGTGATGACAGGAGAACCGGCATTTCGCCCGGCTCTTCATCCGGCATTCCGCCCTGAAATATGCCGCTTTCCGGCGCGGCTCCTTCTATCCTGCTGATATAATTCGGCTCCGCAAAGAGCACCCCGGGCTTTCCTGAATAGAGTTTAATAAGCTCTTCTGTTGACATGGTATCGGAATGTATGAGCTTCAGTACGGTTTTTCCGCTGTCCTTTTTTATTGAAGGGAACATCCTTTTAAGGGCGGAGCTGAAAAGGGAGGACAGTCCCGTCTTTCCCTGCCCGCCGGCTTCTTCCGTAATACCTTCTTCCTTAAAGGCTTCCGCAGCCTCGCTGACATCCATGAGGAAACCACTGTCTATCTCCGGTGCGCTGTTAAATATCCCTGCCAAAGATGAGGCTATCTTCTTTTCATCCGCCTCCCCGGGCTTGATGCAAAGAATCACATCCCCCGGCACATATTCACCGGTAATGGCAGAATCCGGCGGAAGGCTGTTAACTCCCTCCGCAAATATCGGAAAGCTGAAGACAAACGTAAGGATAAGCGACGCTGCGGTGATAAAAGCTATATGTCTTTTGTTTCCACTTTTTCCGGTTTCTTTCATGTGACTTTCTCCGTTTGAAAAATTATATTAATGCTCTGTACTAACGTTCCGCTCCATTATCTCACAAAACAGACTCAATGTCATGAGCGAACCGGGCCAGGCAATCTTTCTCCGGCGGATACGGTTTGCCTTACAACGACACGTAGACCGCATTACTACGTTGTTTCCGGGGATTTTTTATGATAGAATCGCAACAAGAGCGAAGGATTGGATGCTGTTCAACGAGGTAACGTGTCTATGAGTAAAATAGCTGTCGTAACTGACACAAACAGCGGGATCACTCCCGAAGAGGGAAAGGACAACGGCATTTTTGTCATTCCCATGCCCTTTATGATCAATGAAAAAGAATATCTGGACTGTGTGAATCTGTCACAGAAGGATTTCTATCATTTTCTCTCCCGGGGTGCAGAGGTAACTACATCCCAGCCCGCTGCCGGAGATGTGATCTCTCTCTGGGACAGCATTTTTTCCGAGGGCTATGATGAGATCGTTCATATTCCCATGTCCAGCGGGCTTTCCGGCTCCTGCGAAAACGCACTTATTTATGCATCGGATTACGACGGCAGAGTCCAGGTTGTGAATAACCAGCGTATTTCCGTTACCCAGCGTCAGTCTGCCTATGACGCCAGATATCTGGCCGAAAACGGATACACGGCTTCAAAGATCAAAGAGATCCTTGAAGAGACCAGATATGAATCAAGCATTTATATCACCATAGATACTCTGGATTATCTTAAGAAGGGCGGCAGGGTCACACCCGCCGGTGCAGCTCTTGCGAAGATCCTCAATCTCAAGCCCATCCTCACTATACAGGGTGAGAAGCTGGACGCGTTTTCCAAGTGCCGCGGCCTTAAACAGGCGAAGAGCATTATGATAAATGCCCTGAGAAATGATATTGAAAACCGTCTTGGGGGTTATGATCCGGAGAATCCCTCCATCTGGATAGAAGTTGCCCATACAGAAAACGAAGAGGCTGCGGAGGAATTTGCAAGGGAGATACAGAACACCTTCCCGAACTGCAGCCTGCATATAGATCCCCTTCCTTTGAGCATCGCCTGCCATATCGGTCCGGGATCACTTGCCATTGCCTGCTCAAAGGTCGTAAAGGACGGACAGCCTTATCCCCTGGCCATGGCCAAAGTAGTCTGACAGCGGGGTTATGTCCGGTCAGATCCCTCCTCCGGTCTCCCAGTCACTCTGTGTCTCTGTGGGAGCTTCCGTATCCACGATCTCTCCCGTTCTGTCTTCATCCTCCTGAACCGCTTCTTCGGAAGTATCTTCAACGCTGTCTTCAGATACCGTATCTTCCGCAGGTTCTTCTTCATCTTCGTCCTGCTCTTCAGGCGAGATATACGAGCCGTCTTCATCGATCAGAGCCGCAGCTTCCCCGGAGTCTCTGACCACCGCATGGCTCTTCAGGAAATCCACCCACAGATACATATACTTCTGCTTTATATGTATGCCGTCCGAAGCGAAATCCGCCGGCAGGTTTCCCTCGCTGTCTGCCATTACGGAATTCAGGTCCAGATATGCCACATGTTCCTTTTCAGCAACCACCTTCAGCGCCTCATTCCTCGCGTTGATGTCCGGATTGTTGAAGACGTTTGATTCATTGGATTTAGCCGCTGTAACATTGATTATGCTCTGGATATAGATCACGGCATCGGGCTGGTAATACTTTATCATGTCTATAAGCTGGTAATATGCGTTGTCAAAGGTCGCTTCATCAGCCCAGCCCATCTCGTTCAGGCCGAATTTGATATAGACCTTCTTAAATTTCCCCTTGTTGGCGGCCATGGCTTCTTCCAGCGTCAGCTTCCCGAATTCGGAGTCTATCCATTTCTTGGTAAATACCTGATGGACACCATAGCTCTTCTGGGCATAGGAAACTATGCCTTCAAGTCCTGAGTACATGCCGAACCCCTGCTCTCTGGAATCCCCGATTATGACCGTATCTCCCGAGGTAAAATAACTGTCCCCCACGGAATAAAAGCCGTCATATGTATCTCCGGGGGTGGAGGAGTCATTCTCATCAAGCTTTGTCTTAAAGGCATCCCTTATGAACTCATCCGTTTCCCCGTTCTTCATCTTCTCGCTGCGTTCGGCACGGCGGGCGGCTGCCGCGGCATCCTCCTCATCCTTTAAGACCCTGTCTGCTTTTTCCTCGTCCGTAAGCTCTCCGTCGTCATCCTGAACTTCCGTAGGAGAAAAAGCGTTTATGATCTCTTCATCCGGGACGTATTCCGTCGGCATGTAATCCACGGTGTAATCCCTTTCATTGATGCCGTCTCTCCAGTTCTGAAGCCTGACTTTAATGTCCTGCACGGCAGTTGCAACTCCGACGGTTTCCGGATCGTTATCCAGATTAACGGAGTTGGAAGCCTTAACCGTTTTAGAGGCAAGAAGCATTCCATATATGAAGAGCGCTGTAACGATCAACACTATTGTAGATAAAAACGGACACTTTCTGAAAAAATCCATGTTTCCTTCTTTCCTGTCTGAATGCTCTCCTAAAACCTGAAATACAGGAAGGGATTATATACCGAATCCACCAGCAGTCCCACTGACACAAAGAATACCGTCAGGAGGAAGATAAATGAGATCGGATTCTTCCTGTGCTTTCTGTACCACCTTGAAGGGAAAGGTGTTGCAAATATCACGGCCAGAACAAAAATATACCAATAAGTATAGTAATATTCTATAAAATCCGTCCCCGGATTGATGGTAAACATCCTGGAAATATAGACCACGGCTTCACTTAAGGAAGGCGCCGCAAAAAGCACCCACCCCAGCATTACAATGATCAGGGTATATATCCTGGAAAAGAATACCGACCTGTCTAAGAACAGTTTTTTCAGGAACAGCCTCTCTATAAGAAGTATCACAAAATAATAGATGCCCCAGAGGACAAAATTCCAGGCGGCTCCATGCCAGAGTCCGGTTATCAGCCAGACTATGAACATGTTGAGTATGGTGCGGACTGCTCCCTTTCTGTTGCCTCCCAGAGGGATATAGAGATATTCCCTGAACCAGGAGGTGAGGGAAATATGCCACTTTTTCCAGAATTCGGTGATACTCCGTGATGCGTAGGGATGCCTGAAGTTCTCCGGAAACCTGAAGCCCAGCATCTGTCCCAGGCCTATGGCCATCAGGGAATAGCCGGAAAAATCAAAGTACAGCTGGAGAGTATATGCGGCAATCCCCATCCATGCAAAGAGGGTGGAGATATTCTCATATCCAGCTTCCTGACAGGCGGTCCAGATATTCCCCAGACTGTTGGCAAAGATCACCTTGCACCCCAGTCCCATGGTGAAGGTCCTGAAACCGTTCTCAATGTTGATGTGATGCATGCGCCTTCTCTTCAGGCCTTTTTCAACGCTGTGGAATTTTACGATGGGGCCTGCGATGAGCTGCGGGAACATCACCAGATAAGTGCCGAGATTCAGATAGGACCTTTCCACCTCTATCTTTTGCAGATAGACGTCTATCACATAGGACATGATCTGGAAGGTATAGAAGCTGATGCCAAGAGGAAGCATGATCTCCGGAACCGGGATCTCGGTATGGGCGATGCCGTTTATGGTGGAGATCACAAAACCCGTATACTTGAACACAAAGAGCATCCCGATATCATAAAACATGGTAAGTATCAGGAGCACCTTTCTCTCCGTTCCCCTTAGGAACGGATCGAATCTGTCAATAAAAATGGCCATGCAGTAATTGACTGTAAGGGAACAGATTATGAGTACAGAATATCTGGGCTCCCCCCAGGCATAAAAGATCATGCTTCCCGTGAAAAGCACAAAGTTCTTAAACCTGGCGGGAACGAGATAATATATTATGAAGAATACCGGCATAAACCGGAACAAAAAAACCAGAGAGCTGAAAACCATATCTGCCTTCCCTTAAAGATCAAGGGGATATTTCTCCGTGAGGCTCTTAACTATCTCCCGTGCCTCCGGAATCCTGTCCTTTCCGCCGAGCACAACAAGGGAAATAGCCTCTGCAACCTTATCGCAGTCCTCAGTATTGAAGCCCCTGGTGGTAACTGCCGGGGTTCCGAGTCTTATTCCGCTTGTAACAAACGGCTTCTGAGGATCATTGGGTATAGTATTCTTATTTGCGGTGATATTCGCCTCATCCAGAAGGATCTCCACTTCCTTGCCGGTAAGGCCCTGGGGTACCAGATTTAAGAGCATCAGGTGATTGTCCGTTCCTCCCGATACAATGGAAAGGCCCCTGTTCAAAAGGCCGCTGCAGAGCGCCTGCGCATTGTCAACGATGTTCTTCGCATATTCCCTGAAAGAGGGCTGAAGAGCTTCCTTAAGACAAACAGCCTTTGCTGCCACAACGTGCATAAGAGGTCCACCCTGAGAGCCGGGGAATACCGCCTTATTAAACTTGAATTTATCCGCAGCATCCTGATTGCTGAGGATAAGTCCGCCTCTGGGTCCTCTTAATGTCTTGTGGGTCGTGGTGGTGACCACATCTGCGATCCCGATGGGAGAGGGATGCTGTCCCCCGGCCACGAGTCCTGCGATATGGGCCATATCCACCATGAGATATGCTCCGACTTCGTCAGCTATCTGACGGAATCTCTTAAAGTCTATGGTCCTGGCATATGCAGACGCTCCGGCCACGATAAGCTTCGGCCTGCACTCCTTTGCTATCTCCAGAACCCTGTCATAATCTATGAATCCTTCATCATTTACGCCGTAAGGCACACAGTTGAAATACATTCCTGAGAAATTGACCGGTGAACCGTGTGACAGATGTCCTCCCTGGTCCAGATTCATTCCCATGAAGGTATCTCCGGGCTTCATCATTGCCATGAACACGGCCATATTTGCCTGAGCTCCGGAATGGGGCTGAACATTGGCATATTCGCACTTGAAAAGTTCCTTTGCCCTTTCCCTTGCCAGATCTTCCACTATATCAACACACTGACATCCGCCATAATACCTGTGTCCCGGATATCCCTCCGCATATTTATTGGTAAGCGGACTGCCCATAGCCGCCATAACAGCCTTGCTCGTCCAGTTTTCGGATGCAATTAGCTCGATATGGCTGTTCTGCCTTTCCTCTTCCGCTACTATGGCATCTGCCACCTCACTGTCCACAAGCCTTATGTCATCAAGTGAATACATCGATCAGTTCTCCTTTCAATCCTCCGTATAACAGCTAAAAATATACTTCAAAAAACAAACCCAAGGGATTATAGCACATTCAGTTAAATCCCACAAACCAATGTGCAAGTTTATATCCGGCAACGGAAAGCTTTCTGCCGTGCTTACCGGGAAGGTTCATGGTCCTTCCCAGGATCCCGTATCTTATCTTCATGAAAAGGAAGCCGTCCTTTTCGCCGAGATACCTCCAGAGCTCCTCCTTCTTTTCCAGTGCTTCCTCCGTATCTGCCCTGATAAGCATTATGGAAGAAACCGTCATCATAATCTCCAGATAGCTCACCATGTAATTGCGGAGCTTCCTGTTGGGGATATTTCTTCCCGCCAGGAAATCTATCATGATCTTGGTGATCTTTATCTGCTGGTCCACCCTTCCTATCATTACCTTCTCATTTACCGACTGGTCATCCCTGCCGATAAAATAGCGGTAGAAGTTCACATTGAGATAATAGATGGTCTTTACAAAGGGCAGCGGTTCGAAAACAAAAATGTTATCACAGTAAAAGGTGTGCTTCGGAAGACAGAGGCCGCAATCCCTTAAAAGCTTGGTCCTGTATATCACGGAGTGCATGAGGAGATACTGTCCCTTGTGGAATTTGCGCACCTTGTCCCAGGTGATCAGCTTGTTTTCCGGGAGCGCAAACCTGTAGGTCATGACCTTTTTATGTCTTGCGCCCTTTTTATCGTAAACAAAATTGCATACCATCATATCCAGCATGGTATCGCCGTAAAGCAGCTCCCTTAATTTGGCTAATACCTTCCTGTAAGCATCCGCATCGACCCAGTCATCGGAATCCACGCATTTGAAGAACAGTCCGGAAGCATGTTCAAGGCCGGTATTTATGGCATCCCCGTGCCCTCCGTTTTCCTTATGGATGGCTTTTACTATTCCCGGATAACTCTTTTCATATTCATCCGCTATCTCTGCTGTGCCGTCTGACGAACCGTCGTCAACCACAAGTATCTCCACATCCTCTCCGCCGATCAGCAGGGAGTCGATACAATGCTTCATATAGTCTTCCGAATTATAACAGGGTACTACAAATGATAAGATCTTCAATTACCGGTACCGTTCCTTTCTTTTATCGTTTATTCCCGACTTATCTGTTTCTAAGCCTTGCGCCCTCATATTTTATGGTAGTTAGAAGATAATCCCGTATCTCCTCATACTTTTCCTGTATGCTTCCTTCCCTCACTTCCGTATCCAGCGAAAGGGCAATGGCGCTTATTATATCGTCATTAAGCCTGTTTTTTATCCTCTCCAGCACATCCAGTTTTTCCTCTGTATCCTCGGCATCAAGAAAGGCCATCAGATCGGCAGGCGCCTCTTTATCACCTTCTGTACCGGATCCTTCTGCGCCGGATCCTTCCCCGGAGCTTTCCTCCTCAAACCTGTACCTCTGTCCCGCGTCCGGATACTTTTCCCTGTCGGTCTCGCTCATAAATTCCGATAAGGGCCTTACATACTTTTTGCTCACATCATCCCGGTTCTCGTAAACCACCATTTCTTCCAGGGTTTCGGAATCACGGGCAATGCATATCACTCTGTAATAAGTACCCTTAAAATGTCTGTATATCTTTCCTTCACCGGGCAGATCACGCATGGCTCCCTCCATCATCATTAAAACCCGAATACTTCACTATCAACAGCTCTGTTCCCAGCCTGTCCGTTATCTTACCCTTTTTCACATCATCCTCGGTCTTCAGGCAGTCATCCACCGCAGCAATAAGCTGTTTTCCCGTGTAACGGGATGCGGCGGCCACATACTTTCTCACTGCAAATTCCGGCACCTTCATAGCTCCCGCCATCTCCCGGGATCCCCTTCTCTCCTTTGACAGCTCCTTCGCTAAGAGCAGCATGTTGAATTCCCTTGAGAGAAGATAAAGTATCCTCATGGGAGCTTCCTTCAGGAGAAGCATTTCATAATATCTCTCCAGTGCTTTTTTCTGCCTTCCCGCAGCTATGTCATCTATCATGGAAAAAACGGAGGACTGTAAATTAACGGAAGATATTTCCCTTATATCTTCAAGGGTGACCTCTTCCCGTTCTCCGCTGTAGGAGATCAGCTTATCCATTTCGTTTTTCAGGAGATACATATCCGTACCGGCTTTTGATATCAGGAAATCAACGGAGCTTCCCCGGATCTTCTTACCGTTCTTTGATAAATAGCTTCCGATCCAGATCTTTAAGTCCTTTTCCTCCGGCTTTTTGCATTCAACGGATCCCTCCAGCTTACTCACCTTCTTAAACAGCTTCCTTTTTCTGTCCACCTCTCCTTCAGAGAAGACCAGTACTGTTTCTTCGGGGATCCGCTCAAGATATTCCGTAAATCCGTCACCGGCTCCGTTCTTAAAAAAGCCGCTGTCTTCCACCAGTATCAGCCTTTTTTCGGACATAAAGGGCAGGGTTTCCGACAGCGCCATGATCTTTTCCTCATCAGCCTCCTTACCGGTAAAGACACTTCTGTTCATTGTATCTCCGGGAGGCACCACCGCATCGGAAAGAGCCTTCTTATAATGGTCCCTTAAATAATCTTCCTCACCCCAGATCAGGTAAACCCTTTTGAAAACTCCCTTTTTAATATCATCCCGTATGCTGTCCATAGAGGATATTTTTACACAGGGAGGTAATTACGTCAAACTCTTTTTAAATTCGGTCGTGACTGAAGCTGAATAGTATTATTGGATTACGATGAAGAAAGAATTCAGGGTTTATATCACAGAGCCGGGTTGTAGGCTGGCCGTGGAATTGTAGATTCAGGATTTCCCAATGATAAAGTGCCTTGGCAGATGATTGAAAAAACTTTTCGTCACGTTTCTGTGTCAACCACATTTGAAAATATCCCAAAATAATTCAAACATTAGCCCGGAAAGTTTATAAAACTTTCCGGGCTTTTCAAATGAAGCCATCGGCTGACACTGATATCTCGGAATTTAGAGCGAAGCTCTTCGATCCTTGATTCGGGCTTGATGTTGGGAAGGAATCCGGTTTTTGTCAAGCATTTATGGAAATTCAGGTCCTTAAATTGTTTTCCGGAATGGCCCCGGTAGAATTGTGCAGACGGGCGGCATGCATAAAGCGGAAAAAGAGATGTCAGGCATGCCGGATGTGATGGTGGGCGACATGCATAAAAGGTGAAAAGAGATGTCAGGTATGCCGGATGTGATGGCGGGCGGCATACCTGAAAGGAGAAAAGAGATGTCAGGCATGCCGGATGTGATGGCGGGCGGCATGCATAAAGTGGGAAAAGAGATGTCAGGCATGCCGAACGTGATGGCGGGCGGCATGCATAAAGTGGGAAAAGAGATGTCAGGCATGCCGAAGGTGATGGATCATATGTCAAAAAATCATCAGTAGAATTGCAATCATCTATGAAGTGTTCTGCTGCCTGACGGCTTCGTTTCTCAAAAAGAAGATACTTCAGGATATTTTCAAAGTCTTCTCTACGTCAGAAGAGATGATCACGTTATAAGTCATATTTTGCCCTCATATCTGATATCATATCATCTGCGTTCCTGAACTTTCCTTCCGATACGTGCTTTCTTGACTTCTCAAGCTTTTCAAAGATTTCTGTTTCTGACAAGGGTTCAATGACGGATTTCTGGTTCAGCTTTATTTCGAATGGAAATCCGTTATTAGCAATGGTCTGAACCAGGAACATTCTTATAGCGCTGGTGGTATCTGTCCCAAGATTCTTAAAAAGGGCATCAGATTTAGTTTTCAGATCGTCTTCAACACGGATCTGTATTGTACTTGCCATGGGAACCTCCTTTGCTGCAATATCATGATAATTTAAATGATATTGTACCAAATCGCTTACGCGATGGCTATTTCAAGTTTATTGAGTTTCTCTAACATTCTATGTATCTAAAAAGGTAGCGTTTTTTGTCTGAATTGGTTATCTTATAGTTCCTGACGCTATAAGAAGGACAATAAACAC
>JAFVEU010000074.1 GCA_017475845.1 Lachnospiraceae bacterium
CTTTCCGAATCCACGGCAAAAAAGAAGGACTGCATTATCATAACCATGGAAGACATGGTTGAGAGCAGAGATTCGTACAAAGTAGACCATGTACAGAAAACAGCTGCATACGTGAGGATCATAGTGGAGGGTCTTAAGAAAAAAGGCTATTATGCCGAAAAGATAACGCCGAAATTCATGTCGGATGTGGTGCGTTCCGCGCCTCTGCATGATGTGGGAAAGATCAATATCCCGGATAAGGTGCTGAATAAGCCCGGAAAGCTTACAGACGAAGAATATGAGATCATGAAGACCCATACCACCGCAGGCAGGAGGATAATAGAAAATGCCGTAAGTACCACAGAGGGGGATAATTACCTGAAGGAAGCCAGAAATATGGCGGCCTTCCATCATGAAAGATGGGACGGAAAAGGGTATCCCGAGGGCATACACGGCCAGGTGATACCTCTCTCGGCAAGGATCATGGCGGTGGCGGATGTGTTTGACGCACTGACTTCTGCGAGAGTCTATAAGCCGGCCTTTTCCATTGAAAAGGCTTTGGAGATCCTCAATGAGGGAAAGGGGACGCAGTTCGATCCGAAATGCGTGGAAGTATTCATGGAAGCTCTGCCGGAAGTCAGGGTTATCTTAAGGAAGTATAACAAGGATGCGTAAAGAGAGAAGGTCCATTGGAATAAGGAAAACAGGGACAGTATTCCTCATAGCTTTTTTCATATGTATGGCAGCTGGGATGCTTACAGTATCCGCAGATGAGGTGCTGCCGGATCCCGGGGAAGGGCTGACCTTCGGGGGAGGATTTGCGGCCACCGGCCAGATCACCGACGGCGGATACATCTCCGAGATCTATGACGCCTCAAACGGACTTCCCACCTCTGATGCCAATTACATCCTCTGCTCCTCCGACGGTTATATCTGGATAGGGGGATACAGCGGGATAATCCGTTATGACGGAAATATCTTTACGAGGCTTGATACCTCCGACGGACTAACAAACGGCCGGGGTCTTTTTGAGGACAGCAGAGGAAGGATCTGGGTCGGGACCAATGACAACGGGGTGGTGGTGATCGACGGCATTGAAAAGACCCATCTCACATATAAGGATGGCCTGCCTTCGTCATCCATACGGATCTTTGCGGAAGATGATGAGGGCAACGTTTTTATCGGTACCACCGCAGGGCTCTGCTATGCGGATCCGGATATGCAGATACATCTGATAGATGACGACAGACTGAACAGCGACAGGGTACTTAAGCTGGATCAGTGCAGCGACGGAAAGATCTACGGGTCTACAAGGAACGGCTATGCATTCCTCATAGAGGACAGAAAGCTTGAAAAGATATTCACCGGCAAGGATCTGGGCATAGGAAAGATCACCACCCTGAAAGCAGATCCCGGGAATCCTTCAAAGATATATCTGGGCACGGAGGACGGTGTCCTTTACCACGGAAGATTCGGGGATTCCGCCGTAAATATGGAATATATATCCGTGTCCCCCTTAGGTGCGGTCCAATGGATAAGCTATGACTGCAGCAGGATATGGGTGGCTTCCCGCAGCGCCTTCGGCTATCTTGATAAAAGCCACGGCTTCCGTGTTGTGGGGAATACCCCTCTTGACAGCGGTATCGAAATGATGACCTCGGATTATCAGGGCAATATGTGGTTTGCTTCCTCTTCCCAGGGGGTGATGAAGGTGGTGACCAACAGCTTTCTTGATATCTCCGGGAAGCTGGGTTTTCCCGAAGAGGTGGCGAACGCAGCCGGTTTTCTCGGAAAGGATCTGTATATCGGATCGGATTCGGGTTTAAGGATAGTGGACGGTAAAGGCTATCCCGTTGAGAATGAGCTGACGGAGCATATAGGTGATTCAAGAGTACGCTGCATTAAGAACGGAAGGGATGATGATCTGTGGATCGCCACATATACAAATGATCTGGGGCTTATCCATCTCTTTAAGGACGGGCACTTTGAATCCTTTACCACTGCAAACGGAATGCCGGACAATGAGGTGAGATGCATCTGTGTTGCGGAGGACGGCACAGTGCTTTTGGGGACCAACGCCGGGCTTGCCGTGATCAGAGACGGTAAGGTCATAAGGACCGTGGGCGAAAAGGAGGGAATGGATAATACCGTGATCCTTACAGTGGAGGAGGGAGATAAAGGCAGTATATATGCGGGCTCCGACGGTGACGGCCTGTATGTGATAGATGATTCCGGGCTCAGGAAGCTCGGCAGGGATGACGGACTGACAAGTGATGTCATCATGCGTGTCAAAAAGGATGATACAAGAGGCCTTTACTGGATCGTTACCTCCAATTCCATAGAATATCTTAAAGACGGGGTGATAAGCGAGGTCACGACCTTCCCTTATAACAATAATTACGATCTGTATTTTGACCACAGCGGAAATATGTGGATCACATCATCCTTCGGACTGTACTCGGTAAATACGGATGAGATGCTTAAGGATGCGGTGTCGGATTATCGCTTGTATACGGTGGAAAACGGGCTTACAGGAAGTCCCACGGCCCACGGTTACTGTGCCCTTGATGAGGAGGGTTATCTCTACATACCGGAGAGAAGCGGGATCTGCAAGGTGAATATCGACCGCTTTGCGAAGGAGACCATACCCATAAAAGCGGAGATCAGCTCTGTTTTCTGCGGAGATGAGGAGATACTGCCAGGTCCTGACGGATCCTATACCATCCCCGCAGAAGGCGGAAGGATAAAGATCACTGCGGCAGTCCTCGACTATTCGTTACTGAATCCCGAGATACGGGTATATATGGAGGGAAAAGAAGAGGAAGGGATAAAGGTAAAGAGGAGCAGCCTGCAGCCTCTTGAATATACAAACCTTCCCTACGGAAACTATACGCTGCATATAAAGGTTCTTGACGGCGAAGGGAAAACGGAGCTTCTGGATAAGGATTTCCGCCTGATCAAGAAACCCCGTATTCTGGAAATGCCCTTTGTCAGGATCCTTTTATTCCTGGCCACGGTTTTCGGTGCCGGTATCATAGTATGGCGTTTTATGAAGAGCACTGTGATCAACAGGCAGTATGAAGAGATAAGGTTAGCGAAGGAAGAGGCGGAGAGGGCAAACAGCGCCAAGTCCAGGTTCCTTGCAAATATGTCCCATGAGATCAGGACCCCCATCAATACCATTATGGGAATGAATGAAATGGCAATGCGTGAGGATCCCACGGGAGTTCCGAAGCCCTATTTCATATCCATGATGAATTATGCCTTCGACATCAGAAACGCATCCGTATCCCTGCTGTCCCTGATCAATGATCTTCTGGATATTTCAAAGATCGAATCCGGAAAGATGCATCTCGTTGAACAGGAATACGATACGGCGGAGCTCTTAAGATCCATAGTTTCCATGATAAGGGTGAGGAGTACGGAAAAAGAGCTGTCCTTTGACGTGGTAATAGATGAGATACTGCCGAAGAGACTGTACGGTGACGAAGGGAAGATAAAACAGATCGTATTAAACCTCCTTACCAACGCTGTAAAATATACGGAAAAAGGCGGATTTGCCCTTTATGTTTCTATGACGGAAAGAAAGGATGAAGAGTGTACCCTTAAGATCTCTGTCCGTGATACGGGAATAGGTGTCAGGAAGGAGGATATGGATAAGCTTTTCATGGCCTATGAACGTCTGGATGAGCAGAAAAACAGCGGCATACAGGGGACAGGTCTGGGACTTGATATATCAAGGAGATTTGCGGAGCTGATGGGCGGAACTCTCTCCTGTGAAAGTGAGTATGGAAAGGGATCCGAGTTTACCCTGACCGTAAGCCAGAGGATCATTGACAAAACGCCTCTTGGCGTATTCATGGAGCATGACGGGAGCAGCGCGAACGGACCGTATGTACCGCAGTTTGTGGCACCTGACGCAGATATTCTGGTGGTTGATGACAATCCCATGAACTTGAATGTCATAAAGGGACTCTTAAAGGGAACAAAGGTATTTGTGACCACTGCTTCCAGCGGGGAAGAGTGTCTGGAAAAGATCAGGGATACCCGCTTTGACGTGGTGCTGTTAGACCATATGATGCCCGGGATGGACGGAGTGGAGACTGTGGGAGAGATACGGAAGGAATTCCCGGATCTTCCAGTATATGCCCTTACCGCCAACTCGGCAGTGGGAGAGGATTTCTACAGGTCAAAGGGCTTCAACGGATATCTGGCAAAGCCCATAGACAGCACAACGCTGGAAAAGACCATAATGCAGCATCTTCCCGAGGAGATCATGGAGCGTCCTGCCCTGAGTGAGGAGGTGGAAGAGCTTAAGGAAATACCTGAGGAGCTCAGATGGATCTATGATACGGAGGGCATTTCCGCAGAGGAAGGCATTAAAAACTCCGGCGGGATATCGAATTATATTTTCTCCCTTAATTTGTTCCTGGATACCATTGATGAGAACGCAAAGGTCATAAGAGACGCTTACGACAGCGGCAATATCCGCCTCTATACCATAAAGGTCCATTCCTTAAAGAGTTCCGCAAGGATCGTAGGAGCCACCGGGCTTTCACAGCTTGCCGAGTCTCTGGAGGATGCGGGAAACAGGGAGGATATGGATGAGATAAACAACAATACGGATAAACTGCTGCATGATTATGAAGCCTTTAAGGAAAAGCTGTCGAGCCTCAGGGAAAAGAACGGTGATGACGAAAAGGAGATGATCCCCGGGGAGGAGCTTAAGGAAGCCTGGGGGGCTCTCTCCGATGAGATCTCACAGATGGATTATGATGCGGCGGAGATGATCCTTAAGCAGCTTGATAACTTTGCCCTTCCTCCGGAAGCGGATCGCACGGCCAAAGAACTCACAAGGATGCTTAAGGTGCTTGACTGGGACGGAATGGCTGAGGAGATAAGTAAATGTTTGAACTGATAAGATCCCACCAGCTGAATGTAATGCTGATGCTTTGCGGCGCATGCTTTATACTGGTCTTTCTGCTGATCTTCACAAGATTTATGTCCGGAAGCAGAAAGATCGTGCTTATCATGATGGAGATCACGGCATTTTTTCTCCTGTGGTTTGACAGGATGGCCTATATATTCAGCGGAGATCCCGGAGAAAGGGCCTATATTATGGTCAGGGTAAGTAATTTTGCGGTATTCTTTCTGACCTCCGCCATAGTTTTCTTCTTCAATCTCTATATCATCGACCTGCTGACCCACGAGGGGAAGCTTCCGGCCCCTCCGAAACCTCTGGTGGTAACGGGTACGCTTGCGGTTGTGGGAATGCTGCTGTCCGTTGTATCGGCATTCACGGGACTGTATTATTATTTTGATGAGGCCAACCGGTATCATCGGGGACAGGGTTTTCTCATTGCCTATATCATTCCGGTGCTGGGTCCCCTCATTCAGTATTTTGTTATCAGAAGGTATAAAAAATCCTTTAGCAGACTGATATATTATTCTCTGTTCCTGTATATCTTCGTCCCCATAGCCTGCGGCATACTGCAGATATTCACCTACGGGATATCCATAGTAAATATGTCAATGGTGGCGGTTTCCGTATCCCTTTACATTTTCATGTATCTGGATCTGAATAATACGGTGGAACACGCGCATGAGATCGAGATAAACAATATGAAAGGTGAAAAAGAGCGGATGAAAAAGCTCTTTGACCAGATGGCTACGGCCTTTGTTTCCGCAGTTGAGAAAAAGGATGACTTTGCCAGGGGAAATGCCATAAGGATAGCGGATTACGCAAAAAAGATCGCGGCCCTTGCGGGAAAGGACGAAGAGGAATGCGAGAAGGTCTATTATTCAGCCCTGCTCCATGATGTTGGACTTATCGGCATTCCCGACAGTGTGATAAAGCATGACACCGATCCGGAGAAAAGGGACTATGAGGAGATGAGAAAGAAGCCTCTCATCGGGGCGGAGATACTGTCAAGCATAACGGAGTATCCTTATCTTCAGACGGGAGCTCATTACAGTCATGAGAGATATAACGGGACAGGATATCCCGAGGGACTTAAGGGTGAGGAGATCCCGGAGATCGCAAGGATCATCGGGGTGGCAGATGCCTATGTCACTAAGATCACAAGGAAGAGGTACAGGGATGCCCAGCCGGAATTCATGGCAAGAGAGGCATTTATCAGGGGCGCCGGGGATGAGTTTGATCCTGAATATGCGGCCATCATGGTAAAGATCATGGATTCGGAGACCAATGAAAGGGTTGACGGAGATGCCGGGAAGCCGGAAACAGAGATCGAATGCAGGGAGTACAGGGAGAAGGTTACCCGGGGTGTCCCGGTGGACAGGAAGATCAGGCGGATCGCCTTTGACTGTGATCCTCTGCCGGACACGGTCGAAGGCTTCAGTGCGCCCTCCATCATTTTATTTGATTCCTATGACGGCAGGATCCATTACAGTGAAGGCGAGATAGAAAGATACGGTTATACGGAGTACGGTGAGATCTGGTTTGACAGACACAGTGTCATTACAGCGGCGGTAAATATCGAGGAAAAGGAAACAGAGGACAGCAGGGCAGGGAAGGTGACCGGGAAAGATCACGGTTATGAGATCAGGGCAGGCCGTTATAAGGATCACCTGAAGCTCGTGATGAAGTCAGCTGATTTCGAAAAAGAAGTCACGGTGGCCCTTCCCAGTGCCTCAAAAGCCTCATATATCGGTCTTACGGGGGAGAATTGCATTATCAGGAATATCAGTACGGAGACCACAGGGGAAACCGTCGGGAATGGTGATATACAAAGGATCGCTAAAACCGTAAGCTACATTGAGCACTTTGAATCCGATATCGGAAATATACAGATCGATCAGACCCGTTCGGCTTCCACGGAGGGTGTGGAGCTTAAGAACAGGCTGATCTTAAGGTTCCATACCATGAGTCTGCCTGCGGCAACCCTTGTATGGAACTGTCCCTATATCCTGCTTTACACCTCCGGTGACGGAAGCATAGGGGGACCGGATTACAGAGAGATCGATGTGGTAAAGCTTGACGGGGAGAATGATGGCGACAAGGAATTTACCCGAAACAGCTTCGTCATGAGAAAGACGGAGGAATTCAAGGGCTGGGACTATTGGAAGGAAGCCAATAAGAAGGGCCTGAACTGTGAAGTCATCCTGGAGAGGAAGAAGGATCAGATAAGTCTTAAAACAAAGAATCTGGGAATAGAAATAGAGAGCACCACCATCCTAAAAGAGGAGCAGATAAAGGTATATGCGGCTCTGACAGGTGACCAGGTTGCGCTTACGGATATAAGGATAGTTTGAAGATCAGGGGGTATTTCCCGGGATGAACGGAAAAAAGGACGCGATCGGGAAGGCCGGACAAAGACAGGGGCTTTCCCTGTCCGTAAAGATATATATATTGATAATCCTGTCCATTGTTACGGTATCAGTGGCTCTTCTTTATACCTGCTACAGTACTTTCAGCGATAATGTGGACAAAGCGTATCAAAACAGGACCGGGAAAGCGGCGATCGCGGGTTCGGCCTTTATCCCCTCGGATGTCCTTGAGCATTTCTGGCAGACGATCCGGTCTGAGGAATATCTCCGGACGAAAAAGGAGGCTGTTGCCGCAGGGGACGAAGAGATCCTGCTTCAATGGATGCGAAGCCGGCCGGGGTTCATTTCAGAAATCAGCGGAGCGGAGGAAGATCCGGGACCGGAAGAGGATTATACGCTGTATGATGAGTTTTCCATGCTGAACCTGAAGTGCGGACAGATCAGGGATACCTTCGAGGTGGCAGATGCGTATGTACAGAAAACAGTAAACGGTGTTACCTATAATGTGATCGACCCTAATGAAGATGTTTTCTATGTCGGCAGCATAGAGGAACAGATGGAGGAATTCACGTGTTACGGTGATAACGGGTATGTTCCGCCGACTATCTACAGCTCCAGATTTGGGTGGCTTTGTACATCCTGTCAGCCCATCAGTCAGGAGGAGGGTGTTTTCGGACTGTTCTGCGTGGATACCGACATGAATGAGGTCATTAAAGAGCAGTACCGCTTTCTGGCACGCATTCTGATATTTGTGCTCTTTGAGATCGCAGCCGCCATTGTCATAAGCATGGTGGTGATCCGCAGCTCCTTTACGCGCCCGCTGACGTTGTTAGCTAACGCGACACGGGACTTCGCCGATAACAATGAAGGCATTTCCAGGGAGGATGTCATTCAGCTCCCTATCCGCTCCAGCGATGAAATAGGCACGCTGTATCACGAGATCCAGTCCATGCAGGACAGGATCGTAGATTACACGGATCATATCAGGCGGATCACCGCAGAAGAGGAACACATCCGCGCCGAGATGAGTCTTGCGGCCCGTATCCAGAAAGCAGCATTGCCAAAGAGCTTTGATCTGCCTACGGAGATGGTTGACCTGTATGCGCTTATGCATCCCGCCAGGAAGATAAGCGGCGATTTCTATGACTTCTTTTTGTGCGGAGAGGACCGGCTCTGTCTGGTGATCGCTGATGTAAGCGGCAAGGGCATTCCTGCCTCCCTCTTCATGATGAGGGCGAAGACCGCCATCAAACACAATGCCCGGTCCGGACTGGGTCCTGCGGAACTGATGGGAAAGGTGAATAATGTTTTATGCGAAGAAAACGATGAAAACATGTTCGTAACAGTCTGGCTGGGGATCCTGGAGCTGAAAACCGGGATAATGCATTGCAGTAATGCCGGACATGAGTATCCGGAGATCCTGCACTCGGGAGGCAGCTATGAAATGCTGACAGATGAGCACGGAATGGCACTGGGTATTATTGAGGATAATTCTTTTCCCGAGTATGAGATCCGGCTGGAGCCGGGAGACCGTATCTTTGTCTACACGGACGGCGTAACGGAGGCGGTCAATGAAAACAGGGAACAGTACAGGGAAGAGCGCCTGCGGGAGAAGCTTAATTCCGGAAAGGATGTTGACCAGAAAACGCTCCTTAAGGGTGTTTTGCAGGAAATAGAAGGCTTTGCGGGAGCAGCGGAGCAGTTTGACGATATTACGATGGTGGGACTGACCTATAAGGGGGACAGCGCCTGATGAGCCGCAGCGGGATCATTCGATCCTTTTTGCAACTACTGCAAATCTCCCCTCCGGTGTATGGTAAGCGCAGGTGGACAGTGTGATAAAGGTATCTCCGTAATCCGCACTTACTCCGGTCTCGTACTCCGATAATCCCTTTATATTTTGATAAAAATCATCAAAGTCCTCCCTGCTGTCAGCCTGATAGAAATCATAATACCTGAACTCATCCGAGTCCTCCGGCAGGATCTCGGATCGGAAGACCGATATGACTCTGTACCGCCTTTTCTCGTACAGAGTGTTAAATTCTATTATCCCGTGGCTCTTTAAGAAATCCTCGCTCTCATATGCATCAAGGCTGCCGAACATGGTATCGTTACGCATATGATGGCCGTAAATTATGATATTGGTGCCGGGGGTTTCCACATCAGCAATATCCTTCACGAACAAGGTGCCGTATATGCTGTTCTGCCCGTAAAAATCGTGATGAAGGTAATAATCCTCATTATCTGTTCTTACCACCGGATAATCAATGACCGTATCCGGGATCCTGAGCCACCCTATTATATCGGGGTTTACTTCCAGAAGCCCGGCAAACTCATCCGACACCTTCTTTTCAGGGCCGGCAGTCTCTGCGGAAACGGCTTCATCCCGGCCCCCGGTTTCATCTGAATATTCCCCGGACGTCCCCGGGGCATGGGAGACCTCTGTTTCCCTGCGGGGTTCCGGGGCTTCCTGCGTCTTCTCTTCCGATGCGGCCTTAAGGCTCTTTAGCTTCTCTCTGATCCTTTCGTTCCTGAAATAACCCACGAGCGAAAACGCCAGTATCACCGCAAGGAGGGAAAATATAAGCCTCAGCAGGATGATTATACGGCGCTGCATTTTTTATTCCGGTTTTTCGTGTTCCGGTCTGATCCCGCTTTCAAACGGCTGTAAAACATGCAAAGGGAGATCTCGATCCTCGCTCCGATCTTCGTAAGCCTTCCGCCCTTTTTATATTTTTCCACAAGCTTCTCGATATGTCCCCTGCGTATATAATCATCAAAGTCTCCTGCTGATTCAACAGCTGCAAGGAGCATATCCGTAAGGAATAACAGCAGGGCAACAGGAACTATGGGAAGGTCGGAGCCTGCTGTCTTTGGTTCTTCTGATCTCTTTGAAGAGCGCTTTTTTGAGGCATCGCTTTTTTCAGGCTTACTGCCGGCCTCTTTTTCAACAGCCTCCTGCTCTGCGGAAAGCATCCCGGCGTTTTGGATCGCAGAGACCTGATCCGTCTGAACTGTCTGCATAAGCTTAAGAGCCTCTTCCTGAGCCTCTATGTTTGCCCGGCTTAATTCGATCTCAATCTCCTTCTCGGTCTTTTCCTTATCTGCATCATGATGCTTATGCCTTTTGCCGCCGGAAGATGAAACATTGATATCCACCAGATCTTCGGCAGCATACACTGTCCGGAGAGAGCAGTCCATGCCTCCGGTGATCATCAGGGCAGCTGCTGCAATAAGTATCAACAGTCTTTTTTTAATCATATGCCAATGCCTGTCCTTTCTGCTTTACAGAATATATCATTTAGCACCGCTGCTTGGCCTTATTCTCAGGTTAAATTTATATTTCGCGGCATTTCTTCCCAGCCCGTAGTATGCAGTGATCTTCACGTTTCCTTTCGAGTTACGCACGGATATCATGCCGGAGTTTGAAGAAACCGTGGCTACGGACGGGTCTGAGGATTTCCATACCGTGGGAGAAAGGATCTCATGCACAATGTGTTCATTGCCGTCTATAAATCCCTCGGGATTGAAGCCGGGGTACTGCTTTTTATTTACTTCAGGGGTAACCACATGTATGGTAAAGGTGCCCGTTGGGATCAGCTGCTTCCCCGACCTGACATAGCCTGTGATCACGGAATCTCCGGTTTTTTTGGCTCTCACGATCCCGCTTTTTCTGCCCACAGAGGCGATCTTTCTGCTGCCGGAACTGTATATCACAGCACCCTTTATATGGGGTTTCACATCAAACCTCTGTTTACGCGCTATCACACAGTAATCTGAAGATATGGCGTTTTCGGGAGTCACATGCCTGAGCTTTGTCCAGTCTGAGGGTAAGCCTGAGGGAGGCTCGACGATCACTTCCTCTGCGTCCTCTTCCTTTTCCTCTTTCTTATCGATAAGATTCCAGGAGGCTGTAATTGTAAGATCGGAGAACACGGGGGTGTTGAAATCAAATGGGGTCCTTTCGCCATCCAGATACCAGTTATCAAAGGTGTACCCCTCTCTCCCGGGAGAGTCCGGCTCTGATAACTTTTCACCTTCAGTGATCCTCTGGGGGGAAACGGGAGATCCTCCGTTTGAATCAAAGACCACAACATATACTGCCGGTTCTCTTTTCTTCTTAAACAGTACCTGGATGATAGTGTCGGTCTTGATCTCCAGGCCGGGTATCCGATAATCGGACAGTTCACTTTCCGGAAGATCCTGAGATTCGCCATTGACAGTGAGTTTATCAATGACATAGGTATCTCCTTCCGGATCCCGGTTACCGTTCCTTGTTCCGTTGGACTTTATTTCAAGGTCGACAAGGCTGCCCAGACTTACGGAAACCGTAGAGGGAACATCACCGCAGTAAGCGGCAGGACCTGTGTGCTCTGCACCGTCCTTATCCAGATAGCGTAACAGCCTGACAGAGCCGGTCCCTAAAGGCGCACCGGCAGCACATACTGATACGCTTACAGGCGGGATTGGCATTTCCTTTTCGAAGTATCCGATGATCTCTTCCATGAATTTCAGTTCGCCGTTAAGATCGTACCATTTACCGCCCGTTCCCTTATACAGAGGGGCATAATTGGAATTGGCTGAAAGTGCACTCGGGACGACCACGCTTGCCTGTATATC
>JAFVEU010000075.1 GCA_017475845.1 Lachnospiraceae bacterium
AAAGGCGGGTGATGATTCTCTGGGGAGGTGCCCGCGGAATGAGGAAATAGCGAAAAGGCGGGTGCTGATTCCCTGGGGAGGTGCCCGCCAAATGAAGAATTTAGCGAAAGGCGGGTGCCAGTCCCGTTGGGAGGTGCCCGCGGACTGAGGAAATAGCGAAAAGGCGGGTGCTGATTCCCTGGGGAGGTACCTGCCAAACGAAGGAAATAGCGAAAAGGCGGGTGCTGATTCCCTGGGGAGGTGCCTGCCAAACGAAGGATTTAATGAAAGGCGGGTGCCAGTCCCGTTGGGAGGTGCCTGCCAAACTAGGGATTCAGCAAAAAAGCGGGTGCTAATATATGCCAAGGTAAAGTATAATAAGCCTGCAGAACCGGCAGCCGTGGTAGCGAGATGAAGATTTAAGCAGGGCTGACCGTCCGGGGATCTATTTTCTCAAAAAAGGTACTATATGATTTCCTTTACGGACGTGATAGAGTTTATTCAGGCAACACATGAATATTCCCTTGAAAGGAGATCATTATGAGGAAAAACATAAGAGTTGTACTTTTGGGAGAACTGATCCTTTTTGTGGCAGTCTTTTTATTTAATGTGGTTGTGGGCAGTGATGGAATGTCATCAGCGCTCTGGTTCATTGATCTGCCTTCCCTGATCATGATCCTTATGGTTCTTATCCCCGGACTGCTGATCCTTGGGGAATGGAAGGATTTTACGAAGGCTTTTTCTGTCGGTATCAGGGAATACAGCCTTTTGGAGCTGAAGAATATAATCGGTGCGGTGGATGCAGCGCAGAAGCTCACCATATACGGGGCGGTTTTTGCCATCATAATGTCAGGAGTTCTTTTACTGGGTAAAATAGATGATCTGTCCAGGATAGGAGCTAATCTGGCGGTATGCCTCCTGACCGGTTTTTATGCGGTGATCGTGGAATTCTTCCTCTTACCCTTAAGGCTTAATGCCGAGCGGAAGATGAATGAAGAAATGGACTTCGGTGATGAATGAGCCGTATATCACAAAGGACAGATATCTTGAAAAAGCACGGGAATTCGGACTTACAAAGCGGGAGCTGGAGCTTGGATACTTAAAGATATCCGGATTCTCGAACCGGAGGATCGCATATATGCTCGGTATATCCGAGCAGACGGTGAAGAATCACTTTACCCGCATCTATGAAAAAGCATGGGTGCCCGGACGAAAGGAATTCCGGGGATTGTTCAGTAAACCGGATTGACCGGATAAGTGAAAATGATGACAGGGGTGCCGGCATTGCAGCAAATGCCGGCACCCCTTTATCTCCATATAAAAAAATGTTATACTGTATACTGATCATACGGAAAGGGTTACGGACGCTGACAAACAGCGGATCGGAGGAAAGGAAAGGCTGAGATACGGTATGAGTAGATTCGTTGTAGCAGGTATTACACAGCTGGAGACTATAGTAAAGGTTAAAGAACTGCCTGTCCGGTTTTCACCCTATTCCGGAGAGCCGGATACCATCTATTTTTCCACCGGAGGAGACGCCTTCAATACATCCCTGGCGCTGAAATGGCTGGGAGACGAGGCGGAGCTGGTTTCCGTTGTGGGAGAAAAGCAGGATCTCTCGATCTTTAATCCTCCGGACAGGGAAGTAAACCTTGAAACGGACTACGTTCTTCCCATCATAAAGGAGACCCCCATAGAAGTCCTTCTCTATGATGTACGTCGGAAAAAGCAGCATTTTGAAGACCTGAAGGATATCCGGGACGCTAAATACGATGTGGGTATTGCCGAGTCACTGGTGGCGGACTGCGATATCGTTGTTCTGTCAAACACCAATTTCTGCCGCCCCTTTATCTCTTTAGCCAGGGAAAGGGGAAAGAAGCTGGCTGTAAAGATACACTGCTTTATGAGAGAGAAGGAGATCTTCAATGAAGACTACCTTCAAAATGCAGATATACTTTATTTTAACGATAATACCATTGATGAGGAGCCCTATGGTTTCATAAAGGAGATGCAGGAGAAGTACGATCCTGAGATCATCATCTTCGGACAGGGGGCTCAGGGACTTATCATTTACGATAGACAGAAGGGGGTTACGGTACACTACGACGCTGTAAAGAGCGTTCATATAGTGAATACTGCCGGGGCCGGAAACGCTCTTTTCGCCTGCTTCCTTCACTACTATATGAAGGACGGTGACAGCAAGAACGCCATCCACAAGGCCCTGCTTTTTGCCGCAAACAAGATAGGATACATGGGTACATCCAACGGCTTTATGACGGAGCAGCAGCTGGATGCATGGGAGCAGCTTATCTGGAATCCGAGAGGAACTATGTAAAGGGCTGGTTTTTCCATCCCGCGGAATGAAGGAAAGGAGCGAAAAGCATACAGCATGAGCGATATAGGAAACCTTCAGCTGGGAGACATAGAGAAGAAAAAAGAGGCCATAAATAAGACCGGCGGCATAAACACGAGCAAGTCTGTTTTCAACACAAAGAACAGCGACGGAGAGGGTGAACCCGCATCTCCGTTTATGACCAGGGTTGAGGAACTGGGGAATTACGGTCCGCTGATGCAGAGCCGTATACATACCCAGAACGTAAACGACATTGCCATGAAGAAACGGCAGACGGAGACCGTGAAGTCCGGCGGGGTGTCCGGCAGTTCCGGGCCGGTGGAGGCCACGGAAAAAAGGGATGTAATAAAGGCGCCTTCGGACTTAAAGGAATTTACCGGAACCGTGATGAAGAAGGGCACCTTTACCCCCAAAGCGAAGGAAGCCGCAAAGCATTTCTTTAAAAGCGTAACAGACTGGGCCGGCAGCTTTAACGATGGCGGCAGCGGCTTTTACAGCAGCATGGGAATAGAAGGAGTTCTGGACTGTCTGTATGTGGACGGGATGAGCTTAAGGAATTACGTTAAGGAGCAGTTTCTCTACAAGGGCTCCGGAGACCCGGTGCAGGATAAGGAGATGCTTAAGAATTACGTGGCGCTCCTTGCCGCCAGGGGAGAGCATGTGATAACCCTGGTGCGGCCAAACATGAAGTCCGGTGAGGCCGGCGTCGAGTTCAGGAACATGGACGTGGATCTCACCAATGTGGGCAGCGAAGAGGTGGCGAAGTCCAGGAAATTAAAGGAAAAGGGAAACCAGGTCAGGAGTAATCTGAAGAAGAGACTGGAAAAGGACTATACGGAGCAGACCGGCATGGCCTTCAGAAAGGCAGAGGGCTATGATATGGACGGCTTCAACCGGATAGAAGGAGCAAAGAAGGGCTTAAAGGATGCCGGGGCGGATAATTCCGAAGAATATAAGAGCTTCAATAAGCTGTTTGAGAAATATAACGGCGGACTGCAGAAACTGGGGCTGAAGCCGGGCCGGGATGATATAAATGCCCCGGTGGCCGAGGAGCTTAAAAAAAGGTGTGAGGAAGCCATAAAGGCAGCGGACCTTTTCATTACCTCCGGCAGCAGCAATAAGAGTGCGGTGGAAGCCGTTAAAAAAGCGAAAAAGGAGCTGGAGACCGACAGGGATCTTCTGGATAGGGCAATAAAGGGCAAGCTCATTGAGAGGGATGCCACCATGAAGCTGGAGGAGCTCCTTGACAGCAGGAATCCTGATGATCCGAAGGATAATAACGGAGCGGGCGGAGATGAAAACCCGGATGGCGGAGATCCTGAAGCGGATGATGCCGGAGCTTCCGAATAGCGCTTGTTGATAAGAGTATATAACGAGCAAAAAGCGAAGCGTTTGCGAGTTTAATGTAAAGGCAGGGCAGGAAAATGAATTTTCTATCTGACACATCGCCGTTAGTATTAGTGCTTGCACTGATAGTGGCATTTTTTCTCTGGGGAGCGGGATACAGGCTTTATAAGCTTGCGGTCTTCTTCCTGGGATTTTTAGCGGGATTTACGCTTTGCGGAGGCATAATAAATACCTTTTTGCCGGCGCCTCCCATCCCCGGTATCATCATACAGGTGGTCTTCGGCCTGGCGGTGGGAGCGGTCTCCTTCCTGGTGGTGAAGGTGGGCTTATTTGTGGCGGCGGCCTGCGCCGTTTTCATGATCTTAAGCGGACTGCTGGAGAGGCTGGGAATGGCCGGCCTTATAATCGCCTTCGCTTCGGCTGTGGTGGCGGGTTTCATAGCTACAAAGGCCGACAAACCGGTGATAATAGTGATCACAGGAATCCTGGGAGGCTTTGCCATCCCAATGATCCTTTACAGGCTGGCCGGGACGGCGGCCTTTGATACGTCCTTCCTTCCGCCGGAGAGATCTCTGGTTGTGATAGCAGTGGAAGTGGTGCTTTCGGTGGCCGGGATACTGATACAGTTTGCAAGCAACAGGGAAAAGAACAAAGAATAGGGGGGGAATGATGAGAAGATTTGAAGGATTCATGAAAGGCGTCAATCTGGGAGGATGGATATCCCAGTTTGACAAGTTCGACAAGGCTCATTTTGAGAGCTTTATCACGGAAAAGGATATGGATTATATAAAGGAGCTTCACTTCGATCATGTGAGGGTTCCGGTGGATTATAACGTGCTGGAGGACGAAGAGGGCAATATCCGGGAAGAGGGCTTCGGCTATCTTTCAAACTGCCTTAAGTGGTGTGAGGAGCGGGACTTAAATATGCTGATCGACCTCCACGAATGCTTCGGATATTCCTTTGATCCGCTGAAGGATATGGACAGGTCAAAATTCTTCCATGACGAGGCGCTGCAGAACAGGTTCTTAAAGCTCTGGAAGGAGATCGCAGAGCGTTTCGGGTCCTATCCTGACAGGGTGGCCTTTGAACCCTTGAACGAAGTGGTGCTTGAGAGCGTGGCCGACGCGTGGAATAAGTTGCTGAAACGCTTTATAGAGGAGATGAGGGCAATTACAAAGGACACATATCTCATCGCCGGGGGTGTGATGTATAATAATGTCCGCACCGTACCCCTTCTCGATATCCCACTGGATGAGAAGATCGTCTATAATTTCCACTGCTATGATCCCTTTAGGTTCACTCATCAGGGAGCCTACTGGGTGGAGGATATGGATCCCGGCTTCAGGACCGGTTATTCCGAGACCGAGGAGTATTTTGAAGAGATCTTTGCTCCCGCCCTGAAAAAAGCGGAGCAGGACAATGTGCCCTTATACTGCGGCGAATACGGCGTCATAGATCTGGCGGATAATCATGAGAAGATCAAATGGCTTAAGGATATCCACTGTGCTTTTGAGAAGCATGGCATAGGACATGCCCTCTGGAATTACAAGGAAAAGGATTTCGGCCTGGTGGATGAAAGCTTCGAAGAGATCAGGGAGGACTTTATAAAGATCCTCTGATCCCCGGAAGGAATAAACGACTGTTGATCATTTTTTACAGAATGGAGGAGGGCCACGGTGTTGAAAGCCGTGGCTTTATGACGGATGGATACTCTTGATATATTATGGGATCTGGCACTGATAATCCTTTTTGCCAAATTCTTTGCGCTGGTAGCGAGAAAACTCAATGCTCCCCAGGTTGCGGGGGAGATAGTGGCGGGGATACTTATAGGACCTACCCTTTTAAATCTGGTACAGGAGACGGATTTCTTAAACCAGATGGCCGAGGTGGGGGTCATTCTTTTAATGTTCAGCGCCGGACTGGAAACGGATCTGAACCAGCTTAAAAAATCCGGCATCAAGGCTACTCTCATTGCCTGTTCCGGAGTCCTGACTCCCCTTGTTTTGGGAACGCTGATGTATATGTGTTTCTTCGGCTTCAGCGCCGTTGGCACGGAGGGCTTTATAAAAGCAGTGTTTATAGGCACCATACTCACTGCCACCTCTGTCAGTATCACCGTTCAGGTGCTGAAGGAGCTTGGGAAGATATCCACGGAACTGGGAATGACCATAATGAGTGCCGCCATCATCGATGATGTCATCGGTATCCTTGTGCTGACGGCAGTGATCGGGATGAGGGATCCTAAAAGCAATTTTGCCCTTACTGCCGGTAAAACAGGGGCATTTTTCCTTATAACCGTTATCGCGGGGGTGATAGTCTACAATGTTATGGAGCGGATAGACGAGCGCTATCCCCATACCAGAAGGATACCCATCATCTCCATAGGCATAGCCTTTATCCTCTCCTATGTGGCGGATTACTATTTCGGAGTGGCGGATATAACCGGGGCCTTCTTTGCCGGGGTGATCTTAAGCTCCTTAAAGGATTCCGACTACATAGAGTGGAGAGTGGATATCAATTCCTACACCTTCTTCGGACCCGTATTTTTTACCAGCATCGGACTGCAGACCAACTTAAGGACACTGGATACCGCCATTCTTTTGTTCTCAGTGGTATTCGTCATAGTCGGACTTCTGTCAAAGGTCATCGGCTGCGGCTTTATGGGACGGATCTTAGGGTATAAGGGGAAGGACGCATTGAAGATCGGAGTCGGCATGATGACCAGGGGAGAGGTGGCTCTGATCGTGACTCAGAGGGGATTGAAGGCCGGTATTATCGGAAGCGAGTATTTTACGGCAGTGATCCTCCTTATAGTAGTCAGTTCACTGCTCACGCCCCTTCTCCTTAAGGCCCTTTTTAGCGGCGAAGAAACGGGTATTGCATGAGATCACTATATAAGTATCTGCTCCCTTATAAAAAAGAATGCCTTTTGTCCCCGCTTTTCAAGCTTATCGAGGCGGCATTTGAGCTTGCGGTTCCCCTTGTGGTGGCTTCCCTTATAGACGGAGGGATAAGCAGGGGGAACAGTACACATATCATAAAGATGGGCCTGCTCCTTATCCTTTTCGGAGGGGCAGGGCTTGTTTTTGCTCTTACAGCCCAGTACTATGCCGCAAAGGCGGCTACCGGTTTCTCGGCTGTTCTGAGAAGTGCCCTGTTTAAGACCATACAGGAAATGGAGCCTGCCGATCTGGACAGGGTTGGGGCCGATACCCTGATAACCCGCATAACGTCGGATATTTCCCAGATACAGAACGGGGTGAACATGTTCCTCCGTCTTCTCCTCCGCTCCCCCTTTATAGTGGCCGGTGCGGTCATAATGGCCTTCACCGTGGATACAGGCTCGGCCCTTGTATTTGCGCTGCTGATACCCTGTCTTGCAGCTGCGGTATACCTTATCATGAAGTTCAGCAGAAGGGGATACAGAAGGATACAGGAAAAGCTTGACCGCATCACCGGAAAGACCCGGGAAAACCTGACAGGAGTCCGGGTGATCCGCGCCTTCTGCATGGAGGAGAGGGAAAAGGACGAGTTCCTTGAGATGGACAGGGATTATGCCCTGGAGCAGGAAAGGGTCGGAAGGATCTCGGCTCTTATGAACCCTCTGACGCTGGTATTTGTGGATCTTTTTACCGCCGCTCTCATATATACCGGAGCTGTGCGGGTGGATGCGGGTCTGCTTACACAGGGTGAATTCGTTGCCCTTCTTAATTACATGGCGCAGATCCTTATAGAGCTCCTGAAGCTTGCAAATCTCATAATCCTTATAAGCAGGGCTGCGGCCTGCGGCGAAAGAGTGGGAGAACTGCTTAATGAGGGAGAGGAGAAGAAAAAAGGAGTACTTATCCCCTTCCCGGAAGAAAAGGCCGGAGAACCCTTCATAGCCTTTGATAACGTCAGCTTAAGCTATGAGGGCAGCGGGGGAAAAGCTATAGAAAACGTTTCCTTCCGGGTGGATAAGGGAGCTGTTATCGGGATCACGGGAGGCACGGGTTCGGGAAAGAGCAGCCTTGTAAATCTTATCTCCGGCTTTTATCCGGTGACGGAGGGGGAGATAAGGATTAACGGCAGGGATATTAAGGAGATAGACCCGGGAGACCTGAGGGATAAGGTAAGCACGGTCTTCCAGAAGAATATCCTTTTTTCAGGTTCTCTGGCGGATAATCTCCGTTGGGGAAACCCGGATGCTTCCGATACGGAACTGTGGGAGGCACTGAGGGTCTCCCAGGCCGAAGAGTTTGTAAGGAAAAAGGAAGGAGGCCTGTCCTTCCGTGTGGAACAGGGTGGAAAAAACCTGTCAGGAGGACAGAAGCAGAGACTCTGTATCGCCCGGGCGCTTGTCAGCAAGCCGGAGGTACTGATCCTTGACGATTCAGCATCTGCACTGGATTTTGCCACGGATCTGAAGCTCAGGACCGCTTTAAGGGAGATGGAGAACCCTCCAACTCTCTTCATTGTTTCGCAGAGAGCGGCTTCCATCATGCATTCCGATCTGATAATCGTTCTGGATGACGGAAGGGTAAGCGGTATGGGCAGCCACAGTGAGCTGTTAAAGAGCAATGATGTTTACAAAGAGATATACTATTCTCAATTCCCTGAGGAGGAGCATAAGGGTGAACAGGCAGCTTATTAAAAAGATCGGAGGATATCTTAAGGGATACAGGGGGTTTCTCGCCCTGTCCCTTGTAATGGCTTTCATTTCCGCCCTGCTTTCACTCTGCATTCCTTTCCTTACGGGAAGGGCGGTGGACTGCATCCTTGGCCCGGGAAGGGTGGATATGAAGGGCGCCGTAAGGGTCATGATCCTGATCGCACTCTGCGCTCTCTTTACTTCTCTTTCCCAGTATATAATGAGCGTCCTTAATAATAAGATCGCCTGCGGAGTGGTAAGGGATATGAGGGATGCGGCCTTCACGAAGATCGGGAAGCTTCCCTTAAGCTATCTCGATAACCATCCCTACGGGGATATATTAAGCCGGGTTATCTCGGACGCGGATCAGTTTTCGGACGGGCTCATAATGGGTTTCTCCCAGTTCTTTACGGGTGTCGTCACTATTCTCGGAACCCTTCTCTTTATGCTTCTTATCGATCTGAAAATGGGTCTGATCGTCATGTTCCTTACACCACTGTCCTTCTTTGTTGCCAGATCCATCGCTGTCCGGACCTACCGCTATGCCCTTGCCCAAAGCAGTGTGAGGGGAAAGGAAACAGCCTTCATAAATGAGATGGTTGGGGGAGCCATGGTCATCAAAGCCTTTAACCGGGAGGAGAGGGTTATAAAGGATTTTGACGATATCAATGAGGAGCTGAGGGACGCTTCCCTGAAAGCAACCTTCTTTTCCAGCCTTACAAATCCCTCCACAAGATTTGTGAACAATACGGTATACGCCGTGGTGGCCATAGCAGGAGGCCTGGGTGTCCTTAAGGGCCTGATGACCGTGGGGGAGCTTACCAGCTTCTTAGGCTATGCCAGGGAGTACACAAAGCCCTTTAACGAGATAACCGGGGTGGTGACGGAGCTGCAGAATGCCCTGGCCTGCGCAGAAAGGCTTTTAAGCTTCATAGAAGAGAAAGAGGAAGAGGCAGACAGTGAGGATGCTTCTGTTCTTTCCGGCTGCAGGGGAGAGATAGGTATTGACAATGTTTCCTTCTCATATACCGAAGACAGAAAGCTTATCCGGGATTTCAGCCTGCGGGTAAAACCCGGACAGCATATAGCCATCGCCGGGCCCACGGGCTGCGGGAAAACCACTCTCATAAACCTTCTTATGCGTTTTTATGACGTGAACAAAGGCAGCATAAGCGTGGACGGAAGGGATATAAGGAAGATCACAAAGAGAAGCTTAAGGGACTCCTTCGGGATGGTCCTGCAGGACACATGGCTTAAGAGCGGGACCATAAGGGATAACCTCACCATGGGGAACCCTTCCGTTTCGGAGGAGGAAATGGTGGAAGCCGCCAGGGACTGCCACGCCCACTCCTTTATCATGAAGCTCCCTGATGGTTATGACACCTTTATCTCCGAGGACGGGGGCTCTCTTTCCGCCGGACAGAAGCAGCTGCTCTGCATCACCAGAGCCATGCTTTCAAAGCCTTCCATGCTGATACTTGACGAGGCCACCTCCTCTATCGATACCAGAACAGAGATCAAGATCCAGGAGGCTTTCCACAGGATCATGGAGGGGAAGACCGGATTTATCGTGGCTCACAGGCTTTCCACCATCAGGGAGGCGGATCTCATCCTTGTTATGAAGGACGGTAACATCATTGAACAGGGGAGCCATGAGGATCTGCTGGCCCGTAAGGGCTTCTATCACGAGCTCTATCAGAGCCAGTTCGCAGGGAACGCCACCTGATGCAAAGCATGAAGGGATAAACTGATTGACGTTCTCAAAGAGTATGGACGCGTCTGTCCCGTGCAGTTTACCATAATTTCGTAATAAACAATTCATAAATTTTTAATTTTTTCCCATAATTAGTAGAAATATAAGGATGATTGTGCTATATTTTGTGTGTATGTTTTTAAAACCGGTAGACATAAAGTAAGTACTATCAGTTATACGACTTTATAAAATACCTGAAAATAGTAATGAAAAAATCAAAGAACGGTGATGTACAGTACGTAGGCCACGGCTACCGTATATCTCGCATCATAATGCGGGATGCCGACCCCGGCGAGGGGCGAAGCGGATTTTGAATGCCGTGGCTCTCAAAACGAAAGGCAAGGAGTTAAATATGGGTAAACGTAGCAGGATTTTGACAGCTTTATTATTGTCAGCGGCAATGGTGATGGGAAGCATTACCCCGGGCTTTGCGGCTGAGGTTACGGGTGCTGCATCGGTGTCGGAAGATACTGCGGCTGCAGAGAGTCCGGAACAGGAGGGGGCAGAGAATGAAGCAGATACGGCTGAAACAGGGAGCAGCGAAGATGCGGATGAGCTTAAGGCGGCAGCTGAGACCGAGAAGGATGCTGCTGAAGGAGCTGTGGCGGAGACCGGTGAAGTTTCTGAAAATGATATAGAAAGCGAAGAACCTGCGGAAGAAGCGTCTCCGGAGGCCGAGGAGGCAGCTCCGGAGGCTGAAGTAAAGGCGGAGGAAACCGTTACGGGGGAAACCGTCACGGAAATGACGGTGGAAAAAGAGCCGGAGGAAGAGGCGGAGAAGGGTAATAAGTCCGGAAGCAGCATAAAGGCCGATCTGGATGAGGAGACCACCCGTACTTATACCACCATTGAGAATTCCAAGGAGTATGACGGAAATGACTATGCTCCGAAATACGCAGTTCCTTCGGGACATAAGGTTGTGTCCCAGAACAAGAAGGATTCTCCTGCGCTGGCTCTGAATAACGGAGTGTTTACCTTCCCTGCCATAAAGTTTGTAAGTGAGTCACAGACATTTTACGTATATCCTGAAAAACCCGAAAAGGACGAGGACTACGATTTCCTTATAAAGTCCTCCATCACACGAAGGCCCGTAACTTTCCGAAGCGGAACCTATACCAAGGAATATGACGGGAAGACTCTTTCCCAGGCTTCCGCTCCCGGAGCGGAGAGACCCTGGATCGTAAAGGGATCCATGGTGGGTTCCGAATCCTTCGTTTTTGAATTTGATCCGGAAGCGAAGATCACAGAGCCCGGATCCGTTAAGAATAAATTCTCCGTTTCAAAGAACGGAAGCAGTGCGGATATCAATAACTATGATGTCGGATATGAATACGGAGACCTCATAGTAAGCGAAAAGAGAGGAACGGTCAACGGCCTGCCCACACCCACAAAGGTAAAGGCGGTGATCGATAACAAGGGAAGGGTCAAGCTCTCCTGGAAAAAGGTTCAGAGTTATAAGGAGCCCGGCAAAAAGGGAGGAAAGACCGCATACAGGATCTACAGATACAGCGAGAACGGAATCTGGAAAAGCCTGACGGACGGCCTGTATAAGACCAAGTATTTCGATTCCTCTCCAAGCGATGGGGAGAAGCTTATCTATAAGATCATCCCTGTGGGAATGGATTCCTCGGGAGTATCCGGAGAGGGTGAAAAGCCTGCATATATCCGTGTGACACCCAAGATCGTAAGCGTTACTCCCAGTGACGGTATCCACTACGCCAATGTGAATTTCATGGGCTTTGGCAGCGATACGGATAAATATGCGATCCAGCATTGGAACAATAAGAGCAAGAGCATACGGGAAGAGATTGCCGTTACCAAATACAATTCCACCTGGTCCAGATACGTGACAAAGACCCGTACCATAAGCACCAATTCCTACCTGGATGCCGGCGGGGAAAATGTGACCATTTCCGGCAACAACAAATCTACCTTTACCTTCAGGGTGAAGGCAGAGGAGACCGTGGTATATGACTATGGTCAGAGGATCGAGCTGGAAGACAGTGCCTGGTCAAGACCTGCAAAGCTTAAGCTGGTGTCCATGGCTCCCTACCTTAAGGGAAAGAGAAAGAGCAACACTGCCTTTACACTTAAGTGGAACAAGATAAGCAAGGCTACGGGATACCTTATCGAGTACAGTAAGGACAGCAGGTTCGGGGCTTTACATACCACGAAGGTGTATACAAGTACCGACGAGAAGTCCGATTATTTTAACAGCAGAGAATACACCGTTGAAAACGTGGGCGTGGGAGTTCCTTATTACTGCAGGGTGACCGCTTATCTTAAAAAGAAGAATGACGGCACCGAGTTCGGGACCGAGCTCGGAACCTCCAACGTGATCATCCAGTACGGACGCCAGAAGGCAGTTACAAATCTGAAGGCCGAGTACTATGAGGACGGAAATTCCAAGGCGGATGCAAAGCTTACCTGGAGCGATACGGCTGATAATATAAGCGGATATTATGTCCGTAGATGGAGCTACGCATATAATGAAACAACAAAGCAGTATGACAAGCTTTCCGGCTATGAGGTGCTCCAGGGCTATGCTTCGGAAAATGCCGCCAGGAAAAGGTATGTCAGCACGGTAGGCGGAAAGATCGCCAACGGAGAACTGATAAAGTATTGTGTACAGTCTGTATGGCATGTGGGCGGAACAGCCGGAGAAAACCATGACGGCTATGTTTTCAGTGATCCTGCGGAATACTTCTACATGAACCCTACGGAGGTGGATCTTACAAAGACCAAGTATACCGTAAAGGTTGACGGTACGGTTACTCCCGCACTTAAGATCAAGCCCAAAAAGATGCCGAAGAAGGCGGACGGCTATACCCAGTCCGAGTTTAAGGATATCTTCGAATTCAACGATGATATGGAATTCGTATTAAAGAGCGACAGCCTTACAAATTCGGAGATAAAGAAATATGTGACTGTTGATGCGGATTCCGGCAAGCTTAAGGGTATAAAGGTACGTAAGAGTTCCGGTATATACATAAAGGTTTCTTCTCCCAACGACCCTTCAAATGTCTATGACGAAGCGAAGGTATATGTAGTTGAAGACGGAGATAACGAAGGCACGGAGAAGGAAAAGACATCGGGTCTGGTGGTCTGCATAGATCCCGGACATGGCGGAAAGGATGACGGTACGACCCATAACGGTATTACCGAAAAGGATGTGAACCTGAAGCTGGCAAAGATGCTGAGGGATGAGCTTAAGGACAGGGGCGCCAAGGTTTATATGACAAGAACTGATGACAGCTATGTTTCCCTTACGGACAGGACTGATTATGCAGACGAAAAGGACTGCAATCTCTTTGTGAGCGTACACTGCAATTACAACGACGATTCCAGCAAGAGAGGAACGGAGGTTTATTATTCCGTTAAGAGCGAGTATGCCAAGAAGAAGCTTTCCAAGGCAATAAGCGCGGCTGTATCCGATGCGCTGGGAACCACAGACAGAGGAGCTCTCACAAGACAGGGAAATGACGGAGACTACTATTCCGTAATACGTACTTCCGCAGCCAAGGGAATACCCGGTATCATTGTTGAGCATGCTTTTGTTTCCAATTCCAAGGATGCAGAGGCTCTTAAGGATGACGGGCTCTTGCAGAAGGCTGCAAAGGCTGAAGCTAAGGCCATCATAGAGAACTGGTAAAGGATCATGAGATCAAAGACTTTAATCCTCATCCTCGCGGCAGTGGCTTTGTTCACTGCCTGCGGAGGGGAGAAAAAGAATAATACGGGAGAAGTCCTTCCAAAGATCCACGAAGGGAGTACCGAGGAAAGCGGCAGCGGAGAAAAGCCCGAGGTAATAGAGAGGGATGAGGCACTTAAAGCTCTGGAAGAAAAGCTTGAAGGCACCGGCTGCAGGGCAGTATTCAATAAGCAGGCGGAAGTGGATGAGGTTGACTGCTACCTCTATTCTGTGGTAAATAATGATGGAGAAGAAACGGAACAGATGCTGGCGGTGAATGCCGTTTCCGGTGAGGTTCTGGTATATGACAGTGAGTATGAGAGTCTCCTGCCCTTTGACCGCTTTGAATATTATAAGGACGACGGAAAAGGGCCGGTGAGCTGGGATTCCGGGTATTACCTGGCTCCCTTTAAGCTTTCTCTCATGCCTGCGGATGATACATCCTTTGAATTCTCCATTACAAAGGACGGATCAAAGAAAGAAGAGCTTACGGGGGTTGCGGAGGTGAGTTCCGATAACCCGAAGGAAGCGCTTTATGAGGACGGTGGCATCTCTCTTACCTTTGTGAATAACGGGGAGACCCTGGAGATCAGGGATAAGGGTAAGAAGAGCGGCTTCGCCGGGAAATATGAAAGGGTAGATGAGTAATGAAGATCGTTAAGAGAATACTTGCGGTGCTCCTTACCGCAGCGATACTTACTGCGGGCTCAAATGCCGCAGGGTTAAATATGGTTGAGACCAGGGCCGCTTCGGCTCCTGCGGGATTAAAGGGTGTGTGGTTTTCCTTCCTGGACTGGCAGGCCTATCTTAAGGGAAAGGATAAGGCCGGCTTTGACAGCGCCTTTGGGGGAGTCTGTGACGTGACCCTGTCCCATGGGCTCAATGCCATATTTGTCCATGTCAGGAGCCATAATGATGCTGTCTATCCTTCAGGGATCTATCCCTGGAGTTCTGAAATGCTTAACGGTGCTGATCCGGGTTACGATCCCTTAGCGGACATGGTGGAGATTGCCCATTCAAAGGGGCTTCAGATCCACGCCTGGATAAACCCCTACGGATACAGGAACGGTGTCATATGCGGAAACGCAGCTCTTGCCAATACCGCAAATGTGGTCTCCGGAGTTCAGGAGATAGCTGCGAATTACGCGGTTGACGGCATACATTTTGATGATTATTTCCCGCCTATCGGCAAGGCGGAGACCAATTCCATGGTGAGCCAGGTCCATACTGTCTGTGCCAATACCGGAAAGGTCTTCGGTATTTCTCCCCAGGGAAATCTGGACAACCTAAGGGCATCCTCCGCGGATGTGGATACCTGGCTCTCAAGCGGCGGGTATGTGGATTATCTCGCACCCCAGATCTACTGGTCCGATAACTACGGGGCAGCGGGAAATGTGACCATGTTCTCAAACCGCATGAATCTCTTTAAGAGTATTGATAAGGCAGGGATCCCTCTCTATCTCGGTATGGCCGGATACAAATCGGGGCAGGTGATCGGAGGAGATCCGGGATGGAGGCTTTCATCCGTTAATCTTGCCACCCAGCGGGACAAGGCAGCGGGGGCAGGCTATACAGGATACATAGTTTACCGCTATAATACCCTTTTAAGCGGCGCAGCACAGGCGGAGCTCGGCGCATTACAGTCAAGAGGGTGAACCTTAAGATGAGAAAAGTGATTATCGTAAAGCCTGTCAGCGAGGAGGAAAAAAGGGAATACGGATCCATCAGGGATCTGGATATTTCCTTTTGCTCCGAGAGTGAGCTTGGACGGCAGGATATTTCGGATACAGCATTGATAATAGGAGATATAAGCCCGGCAGTGCTTAAGGATCTGGTGGAGGAAACAGCTTCCGGGGAGAAAGATACTCCGGATGAACACCGCAGTACCAGGATCTTAAACAAGCCGCTGATCCTCGCTTCCGCTTCTCCCAGAAGAAGGGAGCTCCTCACAAAGGCGGATATCCTCTTTGTGGTGATGCCTGCGGATATAGACGAGAGCTGTGATATAGAGGACCCCGCGGAAGCAGCGGAGGAGGTCTCCTGCCTAAAGGCCGAGTATGTGGCCGATAAGCTGATAAAAGAGGAAAAGAGGGATTCATTTGTGATCCTCTCTGCAGATACCATAGTATCCATTGACGGAAAGATCCTTGGAAAGCCAAAGGATGAAGAGGAAGCCTTCAGGGTGCTTAAGGAGCTTCAGGGCAGGGATCATGAGGTCTATACAGGAGTTACCATAGCTGTAAAGCAGAGCGGACGGGATGTGTACTACAGGCAGTTCCATGAGAAGACCAGGGTTAGGATCTACCCCGTGAGTGACGAGCAGATAAGGGAATACATCTCTACCGGGGAGCCTTTGGACAAGGCCGGTTCCTATGCCATTCAGGGATCCTTTGCAAAATACATAAAGAGCATAAAGGGAGATTACAGCAATGTGGTGGGCCTCCCGGTGGGAAGGGTATTTAAGGAGCTTAAGCAGTTCCTGAGAAAATAATGGTATTCAATTCGGTTTCCTTCGCGATCTTTTTCCCGGTCGCGGTCATCATATATTTCATACTTCCGGCAGAGGGCCGGAAATACAGGAAAATATGGCTGCTTTTATGCAGCTATTATTTTTATGTCTGTCAGGGGGCTGTCTACGCGCTGCTCCTCTTTGCAGCAACTCTTATTACCTATCTGACCGCTCTTTTTATGAAGAGGAGAAAGGCTCTTTTGATACCGGGGCTTATTCTCTGCTTTGCCCTGCTCTTCTTTTTCAAATATTTTGATCTCTTCTGCGAAAGCTTTAAGATCTCCGCCGGTTTCAATATCCTTTTGCCGGTGGGGATATCCTTTTATCTCTTCAAATCGGCGTCCTATCTCATAGATGTGTACCGGGGAGACTGCCCCGCCGAAAAGGATTTCATTAAATACGCGCTCTACGTTTCCTTTTTCCCGGAGCTTCTGGCAGGCCCCATAAGCCGCGCTCCTGAGGTGATGCCGCAGTTTGATGAGGTCCATACCTTTGACTACGGACGGATAAGGAAGGGACTGCTAAGGATGCTTTACGGCTATTTTGTGAAGCTGGTGATAGCTTCACGGCTTGCGATCCTTGTGGACAGGGCATACGGAAATGTGCCCGGGACCGGAGGACTTACGCTCCTTATCGCTTCTTTCGCCTATTCCGTGCAGATCTACTGTGATTTCATGAGCTATTCCGAAATCGCCATCGGGGCCGGGGAAGTAATGGGGATCAGACTCCATGAAAACTTCAGACAGCCCTTTCTTGCAAAGAATCTCCCGGAGCTCTGGCGCCGCTGGCATATTTCCCTTATGGACTGGTTCAGGGATTATCTCTACATTCCCTTAGGGGGCAGCAGAAAGGGTACTGTACGCAAGTACATAAACATACTTATAGTGTTTACGGTTTCCGGACTCTGGCACGGTGCCGCATATACCTATATCCTCTGGGGCTTTTTATCGGGACTCCTGCAATGCATTGGTATAATGACCGGGAATATAAGGAGCAGGATCGTATCCCTGTTTCCGGTGCATAATGCCCTTACGAAAGCCCTTCACGGGCTGTACATGAGAGCAGCCACCTTCTGCCTCTTCACCTTTACGGTGATATTTTTCAGGGCAGGAAGCATTGATGAAGCCTTCCTTGTAATAAGGAGGATCGCCGGCATCCCCGGGGAAAACGGACTTTCAGGCTTCAGTCCTTCCGGACTCGGCCTGGGAACCTTAAACCTCCTTATTGCTGTTTTCATGGTGCTTGTGCTCCTGTTAACGGATATCATAAGGGAGAAAAAGGGAGATGTTTTTGAACTTGTTACCGGGTCAAAATGGTATATACGCTGGGGAGTATATTATTTCCTTACGGTTTCCGTTCTGCTAAGCGCCAATATAGGCGCCGCAAAGTTTATCTACTACGCTTTCTGAGTATGGTCATGAGAACATTTTTTAAGCTTTTTGCAAAGTTCATATTGCTGTCCCTGCCCCTCGTCCTTCTTTCGGCATTCTGCCTTAAGGAGCCCATGGCCTATATGTCGGTGGAGTACCCCATGTGGGCGGAGGAGAGGGATGCGGTAAGAAACCTGTCCTTCGGGAGCGACCCTGAAATCGTGATAATCGGGGATTCACGGGCGAAGTCAAGTCTCATCCCCGGGGATCTCGATGATGAGGGAAAGGTCTATAATATCGCCATAGGCGGAGCGACTCCCGTGGAGATGTACCATGCCTGCAGAAATTATCTTAAGAATCACCGGGCTCCCGGAAAGGCGGTGGTGATCTTTGCGCCTTACCATTTCTGCGATATGGATAACTGGGACCAGACGCTGTACTATAATTATCTAAGCCCGGTTGAGCTTATTGAAACAGAGGCAGATGCCCTTAAATACAGGGAGGAGAAGATGATCTACAGCGGGTGGATCGCAGACCTTCTGTCCTTCAGGCTCCGTTTTCCAAATAAGTATCTGGACCAGGTCTATTCTGCACGTTTCGTTAATAACAGGGCCGGAAATGAGGAGAAATACAGGGAATTAAGGCAGGCCATGGGCTACACCCACTTCGGGGAAGAGGAGATGAACGCCGAGCTCAATTATGAGACCCATCATCCGGAATTTGACCTGTCTCCCATGGTGGATGCCTATTATATAAAGCTCCTTGACTGCCTAAGGGATGCCGGGGCCGGTATCATCATAGAGCAGGCTCCTGTCAACGAAGCTTCGGGGCAGAAGATAACAGATGAGTTCAAAAATGGTTACAGGGAGTACATGGAGACCATGGAGGAGAGATACCCCGGAGCCTTTGTGGAAAAGAACCTTCCGGTGTATGACAATTCGTTTTTCGGCGATAATAACCACTTAAACAGAAGGGGAGCGGAAAAATTCAGCAAAGAGATACGTGATAAGCATAGCGGGATTTTTTGATGCGTGCTATACTGTTCATGTCCTTTGGAGCGGTATAATTAAACCGCTTACGATAAAAGATCCTTAAAGAATAATAAAAGGCAGGAGATAGGAATAAGATGTCAGATGAGAAAAAGGTAAAAAGAGAGATAGTGGAATGGATCATTACGATCATAGCGGCAGTGCTGGTGGCGCTTTTCATCAATAATTTCATCATAGTCAATGCCACCGTTCCTTCGTCCTCCATGGAAAAGACCATAATGACCGACGACCGGGTGATAGGCCTGAGACTGGCATACAAGAATAACGATCCGGTGCGGGGAGACATCATAATCTTCAAATTCCCGGATGACGAAAAGATCCTCTATATAAAGAGAGTCATCGGAATGCCCGGAGAGACCGTAGAGATCCACGATAACGGCGTCTATATCGACGGACAGAAGATGGATGAACCCTATCTCACAACCGATACAAAGGGAGAATTCGGACCTTATACGGTGCCTGAGGGCCATTATTTCATGCTGGGAGACAACAGGAATAATTCCGCCGATTCCAGGTACTGGCAGAATACTTTCCTTTCAAGGGATAAGATAGTGGGCAAGGCTGTTTTAAGGTACTGGCCTTCCATTAAAAAGCTTAACGACGATCAGGAGTAACCGTAAATGATATCGAAAAAGATGCAGTCACTTGTAAACAATAATTCCGTTATCAGGCAGATGTTTGAAGAGGGACGGAATATGGCGCGGGAGTTCGGGGAGGAGAATGTATATGATTTTTCCCTGGGAAATCCCAACGTCCCTGCGCCGGAAAAGGTAAGGGAGACGGCGGTCTCCATTCTTGAAAATGAGGATCCTCTCTATATCCACGGCTATATGAACAATGCGGGATATCCCGAGGTACGCCGTAAGGTTGCGGATTCCTTAAATAAGAGGTTCGGCACGGCTTTTCATGAAAACAACATAATGATGACGGTGGGAGCGGCTTCAGGGCTTAACTGTGTGCTGAAGGCTCTTATCAATCCCGGGGAGGAGGTCCTGACCTTTGCCCCCTATTTTGTGGAATATAAGAATTATGTGTCGAATTATGACGGGGTTCTGAATACAGTAAATACCGATCATCAGTCCTTTCAGCCGGATCTTTCCGATCTGGAGGATAAGATCGGGAAAGACACCCGGGCCCTTATCATAAATTCCCCCAACAACCCTACGGGAGTCATCTATTCCGAGGACACCATAAAGGGGATAGCGGAGATCCTAAGGAAAAAGCAGGATGAATACGGCACCGAGATCTTCCTTATCTCGGATGAGCCATACAGGGAGCTGGTCTACACCGATGCAGAGGTTCCCTATGTGACTAAGTATTATGACAATACCATAGTCTGCTATTCCTTTTCCAAGACCCTTTCCCTGCCGGGAGAGAGGATAGGATATCTTGTGATCCCGGATGAGGCTGCGGACCAGGAGGACCTCTTCAGTGCCGTTACCATTGCCAACAGGGTCCTGGGCTGTGTCAATGCTCCCTCTCTTTTCCAGAAGGTGGTGGCTGAGTGCCTCGATGAAAAAGCGGATATAGCTTTTTATAAAAGGAACAGGGATAAGATCTATGATGCCCTTACATCCTACGGTTTTCAGTGCGTAAAGCCCGAGGGCGCCTTCTATCTCTTTATTAAGACTCCTGTGGACGATAAGGAGTTCGCCGCTGAAGCAAAGAAGGAGCATATCCTGGTGGTTCCCGGCAGTTCCTTCGCTCTGGGAGGCTTTGTAAGGCTTTCTTACTGTGTATCCTATGAGACCATAGTCAATTCGCTCCCCGGATTTAAGAGGCTGTCGGAGCACTATAAGCTGGGGTAAGGTAGAGATCATGGGATATGAAGACAAGGTAAGAAGGGTTATACCCTATACCCCGGGAGAACAGCCCCGGGGTAAAGTTATAAAACTGAATACGAATGAATGTCCTTATCCTCCGTCACCAAAGGTGGCGGAGGCTATCAGGAATCTTAAGATATCAGATCTCCGGAAATATCCCGATCCTCTTTGCTCCGCTCTCAATTCTGCCATAGCGGAGCATTACGGTGTTAATGAGGATCAGGTTTTTACAGGAGTGGGATCCGATGATGTCCTTTCAATGATCTTTCTGACCTTCTTTAACGGGCAGGATCCGGTGCTCTTCCCCAATATCACCTATTCTTTCTATGATGTGTGGGCTTCGGTATACGGGATCCCCTTTAGGACCATACCCTTAAAGGATGATCTTACTTTAGACCCCGCGGAATATATGAACAGCAAAAATAGCGGGATAGTACTGGCAAATCCCAATGCTCCCACAGGAATAGAGGAGGAGCTTTCCGTTATCCGTGATATCATCGAAGCAAATCCCGATTCAATGGTGGTGGTGGACGAAGCCTATATCGATTTTGGCGGTGAGACGGCCATTCCCCTGCTTAAGGATCATGAAAACCTGATCGTTGTCCGCACCATGAGCAAGTCCAGAGCCCTGGCGGGAATAAGGGCAGGCTATGCCCTGGGGGGCAGCAGGGCCATTAAATTCCTAAATGATGTGAAGTATTCCGTTAATTCCTATACCATGAATACGGTGGCGCTGGCTGCGGCAAAGGCTGCCATTGAAGATGAGGCTTATTTTAGGGAGATCACGGAAAAGGTCATAAGGACCAGGGAAGAGGCCAAGAAGGAATTAAAGCGGCTGCAGTTTACCTTCGGGGATTCAAAGACCAATTTTGTCTTTGCCCGTCATGAGGGAGCGAGGCCGGGAGAATCCGCTTCCGACTTTGCAGCCCGTGTTTTTGAGGGGCTGAAGGAGAGAGGGATCTTCGTAAGGTATTTCAATAAACCCATAGTGAATGAATATCTTCGTATCACCATAGGTACGGACGAGGAGATGAAGGAGCTGTTCAAGGCGCTTGAAGAGCTTATTGGCTGAAGCTTTTCCGGTGGAGGGCTGCTGCCCGGGGGTTTTAAGGAGACAGATGAAGGGAGACCGGCCGAAGGTTATGGACGAAAATGAAAAGATAAACATATCCGATATATTCGGACAGGACGTTTTTAACGACAATGTGATGCAGGAAAGGCTTCCGAAGAAGGTTTACAGGGAGCTGAGAAAGACTATAGACGAAGGGAAGAATCTGGATCCCATTACCGCGGAAGTGGTTGCCAACGCCATGAAGGACTGGGCCATAGAGAAGGGGGCAACCCACTATACCCACTGGTTCCAGCCCCTTACAGGGATCACGGCTGAAAAGCATGACTCCTTTATCGCCCCTGCAGGCAGGGGAGGGGGAGCCATAGTGGAGTTTTCCGGAAAGGAGCTTATCAAGAGTGAGCCTGATGCTTCATCCTTTCCCTCCGGCGGCATACGTTCCACCTTTGAAGCCAGAGGCTATACGGCCTGGGATTGCACAAGCCCTGCCTTTGTAAGGCATGATGCGGCGGGGGCCATACTCTGCATTCCCACGGCTTTCTGCTCGTATACCGGAGAATCCCTGGATATGAAGACGCCTCTCTTACGTTCCATTGAGGCTCTTAATACCCAGGCTCTCAGGCTTATCCGCCTCTTCGGGAATACCACCTCGAAAAAGGTCATTCCTTCGGTGGGTGCCGAACAGGAATACTTTCTGGTGGACAGGGAGAAGTTCTTAAAGAGAAAGGATCTCATATACACGGGACACACTCTTTTCGGAGCCATGCCTCCCAAGGGACAGGAGCTGGACGACCAGTATTTCGGTGCCATAAGGGAGAGAGTGGCGTCATTTATGAAGGCCATAAACCTTGAGCTCTGGAAGCTGGGGGTGTCGGCAAAAACCCAGCACAACGAGGCGGCTCCGGGACAGCACGAGCTGGCTCCCATATTCTGTGACTGCAATATGGCTGTGGATCATAATCAGCTCATAATGGAGGTCATGAAAAAGGTGGCTGAAAGACAGGGGATGATGTGTCTCCTTCATGAAAAGCCCTTTGCGGGAGTAAACGGCTCCGGAAAGCACGATAACTGGTCTCTGGTCACGGATGACGGCATCAATCTTTTTGATCCGGGAAAGACACCCCACGATAACGTGCAGTTCCTCCTTATCCTCACCTGTATCTTAAAGGCTGTGGATGAGCATGCGGAGCTCCTCAGGGAATCCGCTGCCACCCTTGGAAATGATTACCGTCTCGGCGCAAATGAAGCGCCTCCTGCCATTGTCTCCGTATTCCTGGGAGAGCAGCTGCAGGATGTCATAAGCCAGCTTATATCCACCGGCATGGCCACCAGTTCCATAAAGGGTGAAAAACTGGAAACCGGGGTCAGGACACTGCCCCTTATCACGAAGGATGCCACTGACAGGAACAGGACCTCTCCCTTTGCATTTACGGGAAACAAATTCGAGTTCCGGATGGTGGGTTCCAGCGCCAGCATCGCCGAACCCAATATTGTCTTAAACTCCATCGCGGCAGAAGCCTTTGCCGATGCCTGTGATTTCATAGAGAACAGCGATAATTTCGATATAGCGGTTCACGATCTTATAAAGAAATATGCCACAGAGCACCAGAGGATAATCTTTAACGGCAACGGTTACGCTCCGGAGTGGGCGGAAGAGGCTGAAAGAAGGGGATTAAAGAACTTAAGGTCCGTGCTGGACGCCATTCCGGCCCTTTCGGACGAGAGATCGGTGAAGCTTTTTGACCGCTTCGGCATCTTTACCAGAGCGGAGCTGGAGAGCAGGGAAGAGATCAAATACGAGGAATATTCGAAGGAGATCAATATCGAGGCCCGTACCATGATAGACATGGCCACAAAGTCTATAATCCCCGCCTGCTTAAGATACGCAAAGGATCTTTCCGATACGGTGATCTCCGTAAAGAATGCGGGATACGGCAGCAGGGCCGCAGCAGAGAACCTAAGGAGGATCACGGCCCTTACAGATGAGGCCTATAACGCCCTTGAAAAGCTTACGGAGGATGACGAAAAGTCGCTGAAGATAACGGATGTCAGGGAGAGGGCCGTATTCTGCCGTGATTCCGTAAAGAAGGATATGGAAAACTTAAGGACTCCCATCGACAGGCTGGAGATGCTGGTAGGAAAGGATTACTGGCCCATGCCAAGCTACGGGGATCTGTTATTTGAGGTATGAATATGAGTATGAGTGTTGTCAGGAATAAGTTATTGTTGTTTACAGTCTTCATCATGGCTGTCCTGCTTTTTACCGGAGCAGAGGGAAGGCTTAACAGCGCCTTCGGAGCGGAAAAGAATGTGGTCACCACAGGAAGTAATGTCCGTCTCCGTTCATCGGCATCCCTTGAGGGAGATATACTGGCTTCCCTTCCAAAGGGCACATCCCTTAAGGAGACCGGAAGAAGCGGAGAGTGGGCTAATGTGATCTGTAACGGAAAGCAGGGCTATGTGAACACTCAGTTCCTTGCGGAGGTCACGGCCCTTCCCAATCCCTCTGCTGTAACGGCAGCTGTTCCCCAGCCGGCTGTACAGACCGGAGGTCACATAGTATGTATCGATCCGGGCCATCAGGCTAAGGGAGACAGCAGGAAAGAGCCCAACGGACCCGGTTCGGGGGTAATGAAGGCCAGGGTCACCGGAGGCACCCATGGATCGGTATCAGGCCTGTATGAGTATCAGCTTACCCTCTCTGTGGCGGAGGCTCTGAAAAACGAGCTCACCTCCAGAGGATATACGGTTTATATGACAAGGACCGGACATGACGTGAATATAAGCAATATGGAAAGAGCCCAGTACGCAGCAAGCGTGGGTGCAGAGATCTCGGTAAGGCTTCATGCCAACGGTTCCTCGAACCCGGCAGTGTCCGGGGCCCTTGCCCTTGCCCCTTCGGCTGCAAATCCTTACGTGGCTGGGATAGCCGCAAGCAGCCAGAGCCTTTCATCAAAGGTGCTTTCGGGCTACTGCGCCGCCACCGGCATGGCAAATAAAGGAGTCCAGGCAAATGACACCATGACGGGAATAAACTGGTGTACCATGCCCGTTACCATAATAGAGATGGGCTTTATGACAAATCCTTCGGATGATGCGAATATGGCTAATCCCGATTTCCAGAAAAAGATGGCTAAGGGCATTGCAGACGGGATAGATGCCTATTTCTGATACCGTCGTAGCTGTTTAAGAAACCTTCGGATCCTTGAACAGTTGCCACAAATCTTGATATCAAAATTTGTGCAAATTTATGTATTAACAATCAGACCGTTCTCGTTTATATTATTACCAGATGTGGTAGCCGAGAAATAAGCGGGACACAATATTTGGTATTGCGGCCGGGCGCTCCTGGTGCCCGGCTATAGTTTTGCGGATAACAGATCATGGGGCAGGGCTTTTCCCTGCTCTATTGCGGCGGGAGGATAGTTTTGAATATCATTAAGCGTAACGGTAAGGAAGTAGAGTATGACGGCGATAAGATCATCGCGGCCGTGGATAAGGCAAATGCCCAGGTAAGGGAGAATTTCAGGCTTCTGGATTCCCAGGTAAGGGTGGTTGAGGAAAAGGTCCGCAGGAGGCTTAAGGATCTGGATCATGAGGCAGGAGTAGAGGAAATACAGGACTACGTGATCCAGGCCATCCAGGAGGAGGGAGCCTTCAGGGTAGCCACCATATATACCGTGTACCGTTATAAGAGGGAGCTCATAAGAAAGAGCAATACTACGGATGACAAGATCCTGACTCTTGTGGAATACGAGAACGAGGATGTGAAGGAGGAGAATTCCAATAAGAATCCCATGGTGGTATCAGTCCAGAGGGATTACGTTGCGGGAGAAGTGAGCCGTGACCTGACAAGCAGGATCCTTCTGCCGGAGGATGTGGTGGAGGCCCACAGACAGGGGCTCATCCACTTCCATGATTCCGATTACTTCGTACAGCATATGTATAACTGCTGTCTGGTGAATTTAGAGGATATGCTCCAGAACGGCACCGTTATCTCTGATACCATGATAGAGAAGCCGAAAAGCTTTTCCACCGCATGTAATATAGCTACCCAGTGCATCGCCCAGATAGCCAGCTCCCAGTACGGAGGACAGAGCATAACCCTGTCCCACCTGGCTCCCTTTGTGGATATAAGCAGGCAGAAGTTCAGAAGGGAAGTGGCCGAAGAATTTACTGCAGCGGGTATAGAGGCTACTGAGGAAGAGATCAATTCCGTGGCTGAACGCCGTACCAGGGAAGAGATCAAGCACGGGGTCCAGACCATACAGTATCAGGTCACTACCCTTATGACCACCAACGGCCAGGCACCCTTCATCACGGTATATATGTATCTGGACGAGGTTCCCGAGGGGACGGTCCGGGATGATCTGGCCATGATAATAGAGGAGATGCTGAAGCAGCGTATCCGGGGTGTAAAAAATGAAAAAGGAGTTTACATAACTCCCGCATTTCCGAAGCTTATATATGTTCTTGACGAGGATAACGTCAGTGAGGGAAGCAGATACTGGGATCTGACGGAGCTTGCGGCCCGGTGTACGGCAAAGCGCATGGTTCCCGATTATATTTCCGCAAAGAAGATGAGGGAGTATAAGAACGGCGATGTGTATCCCTGTATGGGATGCAGGAGCTTCCTGACACCGGACAGGTTTTCCCCGGAAGGACAGAAGCATAAGTATTACGGCAGATTCAACCAGGGAGTGGTGACCATCAATCTGGTGGACGTGGCCTGCAGTTCCGGCAGGGATATGGATAAATTCTGGGAAATACTGGATGAGAGGCTGGAGCTCTGCCATAAGGCGTTGAGATGCAGGCACGAGAGGCTTCTGGGAACCACTTCTGATGTGGCCCCCATACTCTGGCAGTATGGCGCCATAGCCAGACTTGCAAAGGGAGAAAAGATCGACAGGCTTCTTTACGGCGGGTATTCCACTATTTCCCTGGGCTATGCAGGTCTCTATGAGATGTGTAAATATATGACCGGGCTTTCCCATACGGATCCCCAGGCAAAGCCCTTTGCCCTGAAGGTGATGCAGAGGCTCAACGATAAGTGTGCCCAGTGGAAGAAAGCGGAGGATATCGACTATTCCGTATACGGTACTCCCCTGGAGTCCACCACATATAAATTTGCTTCCTGCCTTCAGAAGAGGTTCGGGCGTATAAAGGAAGTGACGGATCACAGCTATATAACCAACAGCTATCATGTGAATGTAAGGGAACAGATAGACGCATTCACAAAGCTTAAGTTTGAGGCGGATTTTCAGAAGCTTTCCCCGGGAGGAGCCATCAGCTATGTGGAAGTTCCCGATATGTCCGATAATATAGATGCGGTTCTCAGCGTAATGAAGTTCATCTATGAGAATATCATGTATGCGGAGCTCAATACCAAGAGTGATTACTGTCAGGTCTGCGGTTATGACGGTGAGATAAACGTGGTGACCGACAGCCACGGGAAGCTTATCTGGGAATGTCCCCAGTGCGGTAACCGGGACGAATCAAAGATGAATGTGGCAAGACGTACCTGCGGGTACATCGGGACCAATTTCTGGAATCAGGGAAGGACCCAGGAGATAAAGGAGAGAGTACTTCACCTGTAGGGGAATCTTCCCGCGGCAGGTGATACTTCAGGACGGAGAATACGAAGATATAAAGACCGGGATATGGAAAACGATTTCTTTAAAGGCGACAACAGGATAAGGTCCTGGTTTGTGGGAAGGATGGAGGATGCCTTTATAGCGGCAGATGACTCCCATGTCTTTTTGGATGCCAATGAACATGCCAAGATGCTCTTCCCCAAACTGAACGGACTGGAACCTGCAGACCTTCTTCCTGAAGACCTGTGGCCGCTTTTCAGCGATAAGGAAGACCGGATAAGGCTAAAGAACCGCTATTATGAGAAAAGACTGATAAAGGCAGGTGATATGCGGAGCATAACCTGTCTTATACTGACTGACAGGACAGAACAGGAAGCCGTGATCAAGGAACTGGAGAAGATCAGGGAAGATAAGGAAAACATCGGTATGACCAAATCCTTATTCCTGTCAAATGTCTCCCATGAGATCCGTACTCATATGAATGCCATCGTGGGAATGTCTGACCTTCTTCTCAAGGAAAACGTTTCACCAAAGGTCAGAGGCTATCTGGATAACATCAAGGTCTCGGTAGATAATCTCCTCTATATCATAAATGAATTGTTTGATATATCCAGGATCGAGGACGGAAGCCTGAAGATCGTGGAGGAGGCCTACGAGCCCATGTCGCTGTTTAACGATCTCTCCATGATGTTCATTCATAATATCGGCGATAAGCCGGTGGAGCTTCTCTATACCATCGATTCCGGCATGCCTTCCCGGCTTCATGGAGATGTAAAGAGGATAAGGCAGATAATCATTAATATCGTCAACAACGCCATTCAGTATACAGATTCCGGTTTTATTTCCGTTTCCGTGACCGTAGAGGAAAGGTATGATGATGACTGCACGCTGTCTTTTTCCATCAGTGACAGCGGCCGGGGCATTAAGGATGAGGATAAGGGGGCTTTGTTCTATCCTTTCCGCAGGCAGGACAGAGAAAATGAGGACGAAAAGGATGCTCCCGGTCTCGGGTTATCCGTCTGCAGGCAGCTTGTGAAGCTCATGGGAGGAGAGATAGGGGTTGAGAGCACCTTCGGTGCGGGAAGCAGGTTCTATTTCAGGATCTCCCAGGGAATAGTGGATGACAGGAACGCAGCTGTCATAAAGGAAAAGGATAAAAAGGTAAGGGTATGGAGTCTTGTTGAGAACAGCTGGCTCAAGGAAAGCCTTTATAAGCTCTGCGGGCAGTACTCCGTAGATGTTGAGGATTACAGGAGAGAGATGGCGGAGTACGTGGAAAAGGATAAGGAGCATATATTCCTTTTCACGGACAGCATCGGCCTGCTGGAACCCTATGAGGAGAAGAGCCTCAGCGATTCCGGTGTTCGGATATGTGTGTTAAGGAATCCGGTTTCCGGCGATCCGGTGGATGAAAAAGGGCGGATCCTTATAAATAAACCTCTTTACAGTCTGAATTTCTGCCAGGTGTTAAATGGCGCAGCCTCTTACGTAAAGGGTGGTGAGGGAGAGCCGGATTTCACGGCTCCGGAAGCCAGGATACTCATAGTGGATGACAATGAGATGAATATCCGGGTGGCCCGTGAGCTGCTTTCACCCCTTAAAATGCATATAGATTCCGCGGAAAACGGGAAAGCCGGCGTGGAGTGTGTTCTGGGGAATAACTATGACCTCATCTTCATGGACCACATGATGCCTGTGATGGACGGAGTGAAGGCCCTGGAGCGGATCCGTGAGATAAATGACGGAAGATATGCTGAAATACCGGTGATCGCTCTTTCCGCCAATGCTACGGATGAGGCGGAGGAACTGTTCCGGGAGAAGGGCTTTTCGGATTTTGTAGCAAAACCCATCCGGGTGAGGGAGCTTATCAAATGCGTTAAAAAATGGCTCCCGGAGAAAAAGATCGTTGAGAATGCAGCAGGAGAAGGCAGCGGTCGGGAGGATCTTTACCGGAAAAATGAGACAGAGGATACAGCCCGGGCTTTTGAGGACGGGATACCTGAGACCATAGAAGGTATTAATGTGGAGGACGGTATAAGCTACTGCGGTTCCCCTGCACTGTTCCTTAAGTGTCTGGTGATCTTTTATAAGATAATCGACAAGAAGACCAAGGTGATCACCAAATGCCTGGAGGATGACCTTGTAAGGGATCTTACCATAGAAGTCCATGCCTTAAAGAATTCGGCCCGGATGATCGGAGCCGGGAAGCTTTCCGAGGATTTCAGGGAACTGGAACGGATGGGAAATGAAGAGGACCTGGCGGGACTTAAGGAAAAGACCCCGGAGGTATTAAAGCTTTATCAGAGCTACAAGGCGGTCCTTAAGCCCTTCAGCGAAAAGGATAATAAAAACGCCAGTATTCCCGACAGGGAGAAGTTCATAAATGAACTGGAGCTCATAAAGAAAGCGATAGATGAATTTGATATGGACGGGGCGGATGAGGCCATGGGGAAGATAAGGGATTATCCGCTGCCGGGAGATCTTAACGATGGTATCATGGAGCTGGACGCGCTTGTTTCCGATTTTGCCATGGAAGATGTGGTGGCTCTGGCGGATGATCTTATTATACGGGCAAAGGCCATTGAAGACTGGAGCTTATAGTAAATGATAAAGGGATTGCAAAACAATTCGCAGGTTTGACGGGAGTTGGTCTGTATGTTTGAAAAGAATGCATTGATCATAAGAAATATCGAAGGCTTTCTTACAGGTTCCCTGGAGAGAAGTCTTTCGGAAAAAAAGATAACTGTCAAAAAGATAGGGCCGGATGTGGATGAAATAAGGCGTTACGGCGAGAATGCGGATGCCATCATCCTCTACGTGGGCCACGGCATACATGAAAAGACGGAAGCCATGGTCTATTTAAAGGACCTGGGAATAGAGCAGGGTATGCCGATCTTCCTTATCGACGGAGATGAGGGGCTTGCGGAGATAAAGCAGCTTATCCCCGAGGCTGCGATCACACAGACCTTTACCCATCCCGTGGATATCAAGGAAGCCACGGCCATGATCAACAACTGCATCCTTCAGAACGACAATACCAACAGAAGGAAGATACTGGTGGTGGATGATTCCGGGCCCATGCTGAGAAACCTGAGGGAGTGGCTTGGGGGAAAGTACAAGGTCATCCCTGCCAATTCCGGAGCCATGGCCATGAAATACATAAGCAGGGAACTGCCGGATCTTATCCTTTTGGATTATGAGATGCCTGTGGTAAACGGGAAGCAGGTACTTGAAATGATAAGAACGGAGGTGGATTTCCAGTCCATCCCGGTGATATTCCTTACCAGCAGGAATGATAAGGAAAGCGTGGCGTCGGTAATGGCTCTCCGGCCACAGGGATATCTCTTAAAGACCCTGCCGCCGGAGGAGATAATAAACAGTATAGACGACTTCTTCGTGAAGCTTGAAAATGAGGAAAAGCAGAAGAAGCTCTGGTGAGCTTAAGCTTCGCTGCTCTCAAATTTGTATCCTATTCCCCAGACGGTGGAGATCCTCCAGGATTCATGGTCCTTAAGCTTTTCCCGGAGGCGCTTTATGTGTACGTCCACTGTTCTGGTGTCCCCGATATATTCATATCCCCAGATGTGATCCAAAAGCTGCTCCCTGGTAAAGACCTGATTAGGAGACGAAGCCAGGAAATAAAGGAGCTCCAGCTCCTTTGGAGGCATATCCAACGTTTTCCCGCAGTATAAAACGGAATAATTGGTGAGGTTGATGACGAGATCCGTGTACTCCACCTTTTTTATATCCGATCCCGGCTTTTCCTGAGGTTTGGCGGCAGATTGGGAAGTCCTGCGCAGCACGGCCTTTGCCCTGGCGATAAGTTCCTTTGAATCAAAGGGCTTCTCCATATAGTCGTCGGCACCGAGTTCAAGTCCCAGCACCTTATCAAAGACCTCACCCTTGGCGGAGATCATTATTATGGGTACCTGTGATCTTGTACGTATCTCCCTGCATACCTGATATCCGTCTATGCCGGGGAGCATAAGGTCTAAAAGGATAAGATCCGGTTCGTAGGTGGAGAATTCCCTTAAAGCGTTCTCTCCGTCATTTACGATCCTGGTATCAAAGCATTCCTTTGTAAAATAAAGAGAGATAAGCTCTGCGATATTATTGTCGTCATCTACGATAAGAACCTTTTGTTTGTCAACCATTTTTTCACTCCTTAAAGTATACTACGGTCACACCTGAATCTCCTTCACCGAATTCTCCCAGGCGGAAGCTTTTCACGTATTTAAGCTTCTTAAGATAGGAATGGACCATATCCCGGAGGATACCGGAACCCTTGCCGTGGACGATACGTACCTGGGAAAGATGGGAAACATAGGCATCATCCAGGTAGGATGAAAGCTCTTCTCTGGCATCATCACTGTTTTTCCCGATGAGATTCAGCTCGGTACGGATGGTTTTTGTATGGGAGATGCCGTCATCACTGCGGCGTATGCTCCCGTGTCCGTAACCCTCCCGTCCTCTGTTTTCCACATTCAGGTCGGAAATGTTCACATCGTACTTTATGATACCACATTTAACCGAAAGATTCCCCTTCTTATCGGGGAGAGTCTGTACAACACCCTTAAGGTTCAGGGATATTATACGGACATCCATTCCGATCTTTATCTGTTTCGGGCTCAGGCTCCCGTTGGGACGGTCTTTTTCCGGAACGGAGCTTAATGAGGGAAGAGGGGCTTCGGAGACAAGGGTATTATTCAGGGATTCTCTTATCATGGTCCTGTCTCTTTCAGCGGCCTTCAGGGTATCGGCATCCGCATATTTCTGCATATTACGGATGGCGGCATCAGCCTTTTCCTTGGCATCCTTCAGTATGGATCTTGCTTCCTCCCTGGCTGCGGCAAGGATCTTTTCCTTTGATTCGGAGAGCTTCTGTCTGCCGGAATCAAGTTCCTGCTGGAGCTTGTCGATCTCCGTCTTTGTTTCGCTTATCTCCCGCTGTTTCCTTTCAAGGGTCAGACGGTTTTCTTCAAGATCCGAAAGGACCTTGTTAAATCTTTCATCCTCCTCACTCATCCTTTTCTTCGCTTCTTCGATGATATTATCCGGAAGGTTTAAGCGTTTCGAAATGGCGAAAGCATTGCTTCTCCCCGGTACGCCGGTCAGGATCTTATAAGTGGGGCGGAGGGACTCCACGTCAAATTCCAGACAGGCATTTTCCACCCAGGAGGTGGAAAGGGCATATTCCTTTAATTCCGGATAATGGGTGGTGGCCATGGTGCGGATGCTCTTTTTATGAAGGTGATCCAGTATGGACATGGCCAGAGCCGCTCCCTCGGCGGGGTCGGTACCTGCACAGAGCTCGTCAAAGAGACAGAGGCAGGTGATATTGGCATTTTTAAGGATGGTCACGATATTTGTCATATGGGACGAGAAGGTGGAGAGAGACTGCTCTATGGACTGCTCGTCTCCTATATCCGCATATATCTCCTTGAAAAAGGAGAGCTCGCTTCTGTCGCCGGCAGGTATATGCAGTCCCGAAAGCCCCATAAGCTCAAGCAATCCCACGGTTTTAAGAGAGACTGTTTTACCGCCGGTGTTCGGACCCGTGACCACAAGAAGGTCATAGTCCTGTCCAAGCTCCAGATCAATGGGCACCACAGTCTTTTTATCGATAAGGGGATGCCGGGCAGAGCGCAGCTTTATTATCTCTCCTGTGTTGAAAACAGGGCGGAGAGCCTCCATATCCAGAGCCATGTCCGCCCTGGCGAAGATGAAATCCAGCTCGGTCATGATGGCATAGTCGGCGTAGATCACCTCGGAGTTATCCCCGGCCATGACGGAAAGACCCTTAAGGATAGACTGGATCTCGTCTCTTTCCTTAAGCTCCAGCTCCCTTACGGTATTATTCATATCCACCACTGACTGGGGTTCTATGAAAAGGGTGGAACCGGTTCCGGACTGGTCGTGGACTATACCGGGAACCTGGGATTTATACTCACTCCTGACGGGGATACAGTATCTCCTGTCCCTTGTTACGATGACCCTGTCCATAAGGTATTCGGACAGTTTTCCGCTTATCATGGAATTCAGGGCAGAGTGGATCCTCGACTGTGTATCCCTTATCTTCCGTCTGATGGATTTTAATTCCGAGCTGGCATCATCAGCTATGGTATCGGAATCCAGAATACAGCGACGGATCTCCTTCTGTAGATGGGAGACCTCTTCAAGACAGAAAAAGCGGTCGTCAAGGGAATCCGCTTCGTGGTTTTCATCGGCAGAGGGCACCCCGTATTTCCTTACTTCCCTCACAGCCTCCAGAAAAGAAGCAAGATCCAGAAGCTCGGAGCAGGTCATTGTTCCGTCGGCTTCCGCGTGGCGGACCGAAAGACTGATGTCATGGACCCCGGAAAAGGATATACTGCCGTTTTTTATAAGACGGTTCAGGGCATCGGAGGTTTCGGTCTGGGCCAGCTCAACCTCCGCAGGACTTCCTAAGGGGAGCAGATCCAGGCAGAGCGCCTTTCCTCTTTCGGAAGAGGCATAGGTTGAAAGCTTATCCCTTATCTTATCGAATTCAAGTGTGTGTAATGCCCTGTCATTCATAGAGGATATTGTACCACATAAGTGGGTTCACGGTAAGGCTTATATGTAAGTAGACACAGACGGGGCTTTTTGGTAAAATGACCTGAGGGTGTCTGACCGGGCGCGGCAAATGTCTGTTTTGCCGGTATTTCAGAACAGGATATGGGCGTTCCGGTCATCATGTATTTCGGGTTATATATGGACGGAAATAATTCTTCTGAATATCAGTTTATTAAAGAGACTATAAAAGAAAGACCGGTCAATAAGAAGAAGATCCTTATGCGGATCATCATGGTGGTGATCAGCGCTCTTATTTTCGGAGCTGTTTCTGCTGCTGTTTTCCTGATGACAGTCAGGCATTATATGCCTCAAAACGGGAACAGTGCGGAAACTCATGTAAATATCCCAAGAGATGATGATATCGAACCGGTGAGTGCGGATGAGGCTGAAACTGAGGCAGGCACGGTTGAGAGTTCCACGGAGGCCGCAGATGAGGTGACTGAAGCTTCCACGGAGGCAGCTGCTGCCGTGTCCGATAACGACAGCGGGAATGATCCCTCAGCGGATGATGCAGACGGTACGGAAGAGGGAAACAGGGAAAAGGTGACTGTTTCCTATGTCACGGAGCATGTATCCCTGTCGGTGGAGGATTATAAGAGCCTGTACAGGACCCTTAGAAATGTGGCTCAGGAGGCCGGAAGGTCTATCGTCACCGTTAATGCCGTTACCAGTGACACGGACTGGTTTGAAAATCCCTATGAAAATACCCACAGCCTGTCGGGGCTGGTGGTGGCGAATAACGGAAAGGATCTGCTCATCCTTTCCGAGATGCCGGAGATCGGGGAGGACACGGAATATAATGTCACCTTCCCTGATCATGTGACGCTCCCGGGAGAGGTGAAATCCGTGGACAGCGATACCGGTCTGGCAGTTATCTCGGTCCTCCTGGAATCCATTCCGGAAGGAACCAGGGCAGCCATCAGTGAGGCTCAGCTTGGCAATTCCAGAGGCACAAATGTGGTCGGGATTCCGGTAATGGCTCTTGGAAGTCCTTTGGGAGTACAGGGGAGCCAGTGCTTTGGAAGGACCACCTCCAATCAGCGGGAGATTTCCATGCCTGACAGGAACGTTCATGTTCTCAGCACCGATATTTACGGCAGTAAGAATGCCACCGGAGTGATCATAGACTACGATGGAAAGGTGCTGGGCATCATAGCCCAGAGCACAGCCATGGAGGAAGCACCGAATCTGCTTTCCTCCTATGCTATCTCAGATTTAAAGGATCTGATCGAGAAGCTTTCCAACGGATCTTCCGAGACCTATCTCGGTATATACGGTACGGATGTTACGGATGCGGTAAATGAGAAGCAGGGAGTGCCCTTCGGCTTCTATGTCACGAAGATCGAACTGGATTCGCCGGCAATGACAGCAGGGATACAGAGCGGGGACGTGATCACCAGGCTTGGGACCGCGGATATAGAGAATACCCGGGACTATATGGAGCAGATGCTCAAGTATCAGCCGGGAGATGAAGCAGTCATAACCGTGGAAAGGTATTCCCAGGGAGAATACCAGGAAATGACTTTTGAAGTGGACTTTGATGATGCTGCGGACCACGCGGGCTGACCGCAGCCGGAAGATTGGAGCAGGAAATGAGATATATTGCGGATCTGAATGAGGGCGACAACATTTCGGATGTGTACCTCTGTAAGTATAAGGTTCAGGCTGAGACCAGAAACGGCAAGCCCTATTTTAACGTGATACTGCAGGACCGGACAGGAACGCTGGATGCGAAGGTCTGGGAGCCGAATTCCGACGGAATCGCGGATTTTGATGCTCTGGATTACATATATGTTTTCGGTGATGTGACCAGATATCAGGGGGCTCTGCAGGCATCCCTCCGGAGGATAAAGGTGGCCCGTGACGGGGAGTACATCCCTTCGGATTATCTGCCCGTAAGTCCTTATAATAACGACAATATGTATACGGATCTGAAGGCGGTCATCGAGACCGTGAAGAATCCGCATCTGAATCTGCTCTTAAAGAGCTTCTTTGTTGAGGATGAGGGTTTTATAAGCGCATTCAGGATGAGGTCTGCGGCAAAGACCATCCATCACAGCTTTGTCGGGGGACTGATGCAGCATACCCTGGCCGTAACCAGGCTCTGTAAGTATTATACAAAGGCTTATCCGGTATTAAACCATGATCTTCTCATCACTGCATCCCTTCTCCATGACATAGGAAAGGTAAGAGAGATATCCGGTTTTCCTCAGAATGATTATACGGATGACGGACAGCTTCTCGGGCATATAGTTATGGGTTCGGAAATGATCGCCGCAAAGGCCCGGGAGATCCCGGATTTTCCGCCGAAGCTGTTAAGGGAGCTTCAGCATTGCATTCTTGCTCATCACGGTGAATACGAATTCGGTTCGCCGAAAAAACCGGCACTTATGGAGGCACTGGCATTAAACATGGCAGATAACACCGATGCCAAAATGGAGACCATGAGTGAGATCATGTCGGAATTGGGTGTGGAGAGAAAAGACCAGTGGCTGGGCTACAATAAGCTGTTTGAATCCAACATCCGCAAAGCCGGAGACTGGTAAAACGTCCGGGGGACGTTTTACGGGCACGTATACGAGCGCCGAGCGCGAGTGTG
>JAFVEU010000076.1 GCA_017475845.1 Lachnospiraceae bacterium
CATAAAGCCGGCTATAATAAGCAAAAAGAGCATAACACGAAATATCGCAAAATTCTTTGTTTTACTTATATATGCCGAACGAATAAGGATAAAGAAAACAAAACAAGTAGCGATAACCAAAAGATCTCCCACCGGAGAATATTTTTCAAAATATGTAACCGCTCCACCCATAGTCACACCCCAACTTCCATGTATAAAAACAACACTTCCATGTTAAAAAAACAATTTGCATGTTAAAAAACTATAAAATATAGTTTTACTATTAATATATACAATCTATATTAATAGTATTTATGCATTTTGATGAAAATACCCCATGATTGAAGATACTTCTATGCATATTTTACCAATTAGCTTATATTTTTTCAAGTAAAATGTAACACTTTTTTTATACATAATGCACAAATAAACACATTTACACATAACAAGACATATTCTCATAAATAAAATAGAGCAGAAACATTAAGCTCTTCGCCTATGTCCCTGCTCTATTAATCGCACTTATTTACAGTTAACAGTTTTCTCTTTTGACTTTTTCCCTTCTGTTGTCAGTTTGTTCTTAGTTCTTACAGCCTTTACATAGACTTTATATTTGTAACCTGCTGTTCCATACAATACCTTTGAAGTCTTTTTTGACGAACCTAAAAGTTCCCATCCTTTTCCGGGAGCTTTTCCATATACTTTGTATTTTTGAGCACCCTTTACCTTTTTCCAACTCACTTTGAATTTCTTTATCTTAATGGTGCCATAAGGTGTTCTGTAATTCACGGTATTGAGCATTTTTATCTTAACATTTTGAGGAGCTTTAAGCTGCTTAGGAGCTGTATAGAAGGTCTTCGCTTTACCCTGTGCCCCTTCAATCTTTCCGTCATCTGTATTAATATAGCCCGAAATTCTGATCTTATATCCTGTTTCTGCCTTAAGACCTGTCAGCTTAGCACTGTTATCACTTACGGTTTTATATAGAACATATTCTTTCTTTCCATTGTTATACATATAAATATTGTAACCGTCTGTGCCATCGAGCTCATCCCAGGATATCTCTATTGATTTCTGCGTCTCTTTCCCCTGCTTAAGACCTTCAATTCCCCAGGGTATTACCGTAACCTTACAGGTGGCGATCACATCAGAGCCATCCTCTGCACTTACTGTTATCACTGCAGTCCCACAATCTCCGGAGCCTATTTTTTTATTATAACAATCTGCAACTGCGGTATCAGATGACTTATATGTAAGTTTTTTGTTAACTGCTCCTTCCGGATAAGCAACAGCAACAAAGTCCTTTTCCTCATCGGGATACATTGTTATTTCTTTAAATGGTACCTGTATCGTAGAAACCTTTGTGTTATTGACATTAATCTGATACTTACCTGTATCAAAATATCCGAAAACCTTGATAAGATAATCACCCGGCTCCAAATCTATTGTATTCTCTCTTGTAACAGGATCACTTTCCGTTCCCTCCGCTAACCGGCTGAATAGTTCTGTACCGCTATCTTTATATACTCTAATATCAGCTTCAAACCAATACTTGAACTCGAAACGTACAGATTCCTTTTTTGTTACAGTGAACTTATACACATCTGTACCATATTCGTCTTCTATAGTATCTACAACCGGTGTATTCATCTCTATAGGAATCTCCTTAAACGGATCATCCTCTGCATGTACAGGTTTTCCCGGACCTAATAAAGCGCTCATACATACAACAAGCAATATCCATAGTGTCTTTAATTTTCTCATTTAACCCCTCCATCCTATTGTTATTTGCTTAGTAATTATAAAATATCATCATCGGGCAAAAAAGACAACTTAAAATTTACCAAATAATTACAAAACCCATGCAATATACAAAATATCGCATGGGTTTAAACTGCAAACTAGTGATAAACAATATACATATTAAAGCTGTGGACCTGCTGAAACAAGTGCCTTACCTGCTTCGTTAGTCTCATACTTCTTGAAGTTCTTAATAAATCTTCCTGCAAGATCCTTAGCCTTCTCTTCCCACTCAGAAGCATTAGCATATGTATCTCTTGGATCAAGAATCTCTGTGCTTACTCCCGGAAGCTCTGTAGGAACCTCGAAATCAAAGTAAGGAATCTTCTTTGTAGGAGCATTCTTAATATCACCGTTAAGAATTGCATCGATGATTCCACGGGTGTCAGGAATTGAGATACGCTTTCCTGTTCCGTTCCATCCTGTATTTACAAGGTAAGCCTTTGCTCCGCTCTTCTCCATCTTCTTAACAAGCTCTTCTGCATACTTTGTAGGATGAAGCTCAAGGAATGCCTGACCGAAGCAAGCTGAGAATGTAGGTGTAGGCTCTGTGATACCACGCTCTGTACCTGCAAGCTTAGCTGTGAATCCTGAAAGGAAGTAATACTTTGTCTGCTCTGGTGTAAGGATTGATACAGGAGGAAGTACGCCGAATGCATCAGCTGAAAGGAAGATAACATCCTTAGCGTCAGGACCTGCTGATATTCCGTTTACTTTCTTAGCTATCTTGTCGATATGCTCGATAGGATATGATACACGAGTATTCTCTGTAACGCTCTTGTCAGCGAAATCGATCTTTCCGTTAGCATCAACGGTAACGTTCTCAAGAAGAGCGTTCCTCTTTATAGCATTGTAGATATCGGGCTCGGATTCCTTGTCAAGGTTGATAACCTTTGCGTAACAGCCGCCCTCGAAGTTGAATACGCCGTCATCATCCCAGCCATGCTCATCGTCACCGATAAGGAGACGCTTGGGATCTGTGGAAAGGGTGGTCTTACCTGTTCCGGAAAGTCCGAAGAAGATGGCGGTATGCTTTCCTTCCATATCGGTATTGGCTGAGCAGTGCATGGAAGCGATGCCCTGAAGAGGGAGGTAGTAGTTCATCATTGAGAACATACCCTTCTTCATCTCTCCGCCGTACCATGTGTTGATGATAACCTGCTCACGGCTTGTGATATTGAATGCTGCACAGGTCTCGGAACGGAGTCCCAGCTCCTTATAATTCTCAACCTTAGCCTTTGAAGCATTGTATACTACGAAGTTGGGCTCGAACTCAGCAAGCTCTTCCTCTGTAGGCTGGATGAACATGTTCTTGATGAAATGTGCCTGCCATGCAACCTCCATGATGAAGCGGACTGCCATTCTGGTGTCCTTGTTGGCACCGCAGAAAGCATCAACAACGAAAAGCCTCTTGCCGGAGAGCTCCTTCTTTGCGATCTCCTTTACTGCTGCCCATGTCTCTTCGGTCATAACGTGGTTGTCATTATGATACTCTTCGCTGTCCCACCAGATAGTGTTCTTGGAGTTCTCGTCCATAACGATGTACTTATCCTTGGGGGACCTTCCGGTAAATTCACCGGTCATAACGTTGACCGTATCAAGCTCGGTCATAACGCCCTTGTCGAATCCTGTAAGGTCGCTCTTCATTTCCTCTTCATAAAGGAACTCATAGCTGGGATTGTGGATGATCTCTGTTGCGCCTGTAATACCATACTTACTTAAATCAACTGCCATTTTTTACCTCTTCCTTTCATTGCTATTATCATAACGTATAAAAATACGTCAAAAGATTCACAAAACCTATTATACGGGTTTTTCCCCATTCTGCAAGAAAAAACTTTATATAAAAAAATGTGCGTCAAAACCTGATCTTTGTGATAAATCACAGTATATTAAGGTTTTGCCGGGCTCAAAGGCTTCCTTTCAGGCCTTTAATGCCGTATCACAGGCCGTCATTGAAGAAATGCCGGGGGAAGTTTATAATCTGACCGTGGCTATGATCACCGGACAGCGGCTTCGCTGAGCGGCGCCGGAATGCCGTGGCTCTCAAATAAAACCCCGGAGGAACAAAAATGGATTTTAACGAAGCTTTTTATAAAGATGCATACCTTAAGGAGGCGGATGCCGTCGTGATCTCCTGTGAACCCTGCAAAAAGGGATACAGAGCGGTGTTATCGGACACCATCTTTTATCCCGAAGGGGGCGGACAGCCCTCTGACAGAGGTTATCTTGTAACCGGGGATGGCACCCGGGTAGTGGTAAAGGATGTGAAGAGGAACGCGGAGGACATGGTTGAACTCTTTCTTGAAAGCCCGGTTTCTCCCGGAGATCCCGTTCATCAGGTCATAGACTGGGATTTCCGCTTTTCCCTTATGCAGAACCACAGCGGAGAGCACATAGTATCCGGGCTTATCAACAGGGAATACGGCTTTGAAAACGTGGGATTCCATATGTCGGATGTCATAACCATCGATATTTCCGGAGAACTTCGCCGGGAACAGCTCCTGGACATTGAAAAAAAGGCAAACCGGGCAGTCTGGAAGAACATTCCGGTTGACATAATATATCCGGATCAGCATGGGCTTGGCAGCTTAAATTACCGGAGCAAAAAGGAATTAAGCGGAAAGGTGAGGCTCGTAAACATTGAAGATACGGACAGCTGTGCCTGCTGCGGCCTGCATGTGAGAAATACGGGAGAGATAGGCCTCATAAAGATCCTCTCATCCATAAGATATAAGGGGGGAGTCCGGCTGGAAATGGTATGCGGGGAAAAGGCCCTGCTTGATTATGAGAGAAAGCTTGACAGTATCACTGAGATCAAAAACGCACTTTCCGTGAAACCGGAGGAGGTGACGGAGGCGGTAAAGCATGTGCTGGAGGAATCCGCAGAGAAATCCGGAAGGATCGCTCTTCTTAACAACCGCTATTTTGATATGCGTACAGCCGAGCTGCAGGGTGTTGATGATATCATCTTTACGGTGGAAAAGGATCTGGACGCTCAGGAAATAAGAAAGCTCTGTGACAGGCTGAACAGATCCGGAAAAGCCGGAACCTCCGTGGTGCTTGCTCCGGCGGATATGAAGGAGGCTTCCGGGGAAGCCTGTCTGTATGTTATAGGCAGCACAAAACATGACTTAAAAGCCGCCGCGAAAACCCTTAATGAGGTTCTTAAAGGCCGTGGCGGCGGTTCAAAGGAAATGATACAGGGCACCTTTTATGCCGATGCGGAAAGCATAAAACGCGCGGTCTATGAGGCTTTTGGCGGCTGATCATCTCTCTGCGATAAGATCCGCAACATAAACCCCGCTGGCCGATGCATGGGACAGGGAGTGGGTAACACCGCTTCCGTCACCTATACAGAAGAGATTCCTGTATTCCGTTTCAAGGTTCTCATCCAGCACTACTTCCATGTTGTAGAATTTGACTTCCACCCCGTAGATCAGGGTGTCTTCATTTGCCGTGCCCGGGGCCACCTTGTCCAGGGCATGGAGCATCTCTATTATGGAATCCAGTATGCGCTTGGGCAGAACCAGGCTCAGATCACCTGGAGTGGCCTTAAGTGTGGGACGGACAAAGCTTTCGTCTATACGCTTCTGGTTTGTGCGCCGTCCTCTCTCCAGATCACCGAGACGCTGGACGATGACGCCGCCTCCCAGCATGTTGGAAAGCCTTGCTATGCTCTCGCCGTAGCCGTTGCTGTCCTCAAAAGGCGCGGTGAAATGCTTTGCCACCAGCAGGGCAAAGTTTGTATTGTCTGTCTTTTTATTCTCATCTTCAAAGCTGTGGCCGTTAACGGTGACAATGCCGTTTGTGTTTTCGCTTACCACGATGCCGTGGGGATTCATGCAGAAGGTCCGTACCTTGTCCTCATAGAGCTGGGTACGGTAGACTATCTTGCCCTCGTAGAGTTCATCCGTGATGTCGGAAAAGATCTCGGCGGGAAGCTCCACGCGGACTCCGATATCCACCCTGTTTGAAAGGGTCTTGAGCTTCAGGTCCTCACAGATGCTCTCCATCCATTTCGAGCCGCTGCGGCCCACGGAAATGACGCAGAACTTTCCGTCAGCATAGCCTTCGCTTATGGTTTTCCCGGCTTCGCCGCTGAAAAAGACCCTGTAGGAAGCGCCTTCATCCTGCACCTCTATCCTTTCCACCTTTGTGTCAAAGTAGAAATCCACCTTATCCTTAAGCTCCGCATACAGCTTTTCCAGCACGACGTAATTGATGTCGGTGCCCAGATGCCTTACGGAGGCGTCCAGAAGGTGCAGTCTGTTCTGCATGCACTTCTTTTTGAAAGCGGTTCCTGCGGTGGAATAGAGCTTAGTGCCCTCTCCTCCGTGGCTTAAATTAATGCTGTCCACGTAGTTCATGAGCTCCAGAGCCTTTTTCCTGCCTATATGCTCATAAAGGGTGCCTCCGAAATCATTGGTGATATTGTATTTTCCGTCGGAAAAGGCCCCTGCGCCGCCAAATCCCTGCATTATTGAACAGCTCTTACAGTGGATGCAGCTCTTTATCTTTTCCCCGTCAATGGGGCAGCTCCTTTTATCCAGGGCGTGACCGGCCTCAAAGACCGCCACCTTAAGGCTGCTCTTTTTCTTCATAAGCTCGTAGGCCGCGAATATCCCTCCGGGACCGGCGCCGATAAGAATTACGTCGTATTTCATAGTGTCATCTCCTTAAAAATATCCGGATCGTATCTATTGAGAACCCTTCGGATCTTCAGTACCAGATGCATGCTTCAGCATTATTCCCCCTTCTGGAATCCGGCACCAGCCGACCGGCCAGGGCCCTTGTCTCTTCGGAGACGATGGGGACCAAAAGCTTCTGATCCGGGGAAAGGGTCTTCCGCGCTCTCTTCAATGCTGTGCCTATAAGTCCTGCCAAAACCACGCTGTTGCTGCTGTAAGCCAGGTCAAATACAATGGAGTCCCCAACCTCGGAAAACAGTATCATCCCGGCGGAGTCATCGCTTAAGTAGAGGAAACTGAGATCCTTCCTGTAATTATCCCAGGGGACGGGATACAGTACGGGGACGGGCTTTGATCCCGAAAGGATCCCCTCCGCCATGGCATCGGCAAGGGTATCGTTGATGCCATCCAAAGGGACACAGAGGATCCTGTCAGCTGCCGCCACCAGGGTCCGGTCCTTTTTTATCTCCTTCAGGGTGAATTCGTAGATGTTGTTTTTTACTGTGGAAACGTCCATGCCCGCCTGTTTCAGGACAGGTAGGACTCTTTCCGTCCCCTCGATCATATGGAGCTCCGTGAAGGCTCCCAGATATTTATTGGCGGCGCGGCCCCGTTCCAGTACATAGCTGAAAAACGCTCCTGCCGTTTCCTTATCCGTCTTTTCCTCAGGAAGAGATATCCAGACGATCTCATACCAGCCCTCATGTTCGGCGGTAATGGATACTCCCATGAGCTCCCGTTTTTTATTCCCGTCATATGTGGCAGTGACGGTTAGGATCCCGTCCTCTATCTGGGACAGATAGTTTTCCGGCACATATTCCCGGTATTTATCCACATCCCCAAATGGAATACACTGGTCTTCCCAGCCTCCAAAGTCATATCCCTTTCCGAAGTCCTGCTCTTCCTCCGGCTCTTTATTCCTGCCGGTCTTACATATGTAGTTATGGTATTCCCTTACGGTTTTTACGTATTCCCTTCCCTCTTCCTTTTTCGGTTCTCCGGTGGCTTTTACGCCCTTCTCTACGTCATACCTGTTCAGACTGAAAAAAAGCCTGACTGCCCTTGAGATCATATCTAGCAGCGTGCTTTCCTCATCGGAAAGAGAGCCGTTGACCGCCTGCTTGTTCCTGTACCTGTCTCTTATGAGCATGGCCCTTACTATCCCCGAGGTAGAGGCGTCCCGTCCGGAAGCCGTCGGGGGATAGGGTTTGAATTCCAGGCCGTCAGGCTCTGTTCCGGCATTTTCCCCCTTTTTTTCTTCATATCTGGAGAGTATATCGAGAACAAGAAGCTCTGAATTATACTGCCGGACAGATATGCCCTTTTCGGCCATTGAACGGGAGAGAAGGTTTGACTTCCTCCAGTAAAGATCTCCTTTAAGTCTTTCCGATAACGAACCATCAGGGAGTATACCGATATTCATAGCCACGTTCTCCTTAATCACACTAAGAAAAGCCACAGACACGGAAACCCGTATCTGTGGCTTAGGTGCCGGCGACCGGGATCGAACCGGTACGGGTATCACTACCCACGGGATTTTAAGTCCCGGGCGTCTGCCAGTTCCGCCACGCCGGCGTTCATTTTCCCCGTATTCCGGAAAAACATTAGAAATATAGCATATAATGATGTTTTTTGCAAATCGGTGGATCCTTATGTAAAATATATCGTATCTGTTCAGAACCCGCACTGAACGTGTAGGGTTTTTACGCCCCGGGCAGCAGGTGCTTCGGGCTGTTTTTAATGATCACTATTAAACTCGCTGCTTACGCAGCTTTCCGGGTACGGGGCTTATAACCCCGCACCCGAAATCAAGATATTCCCACCACCTAAAGGTGGTGGGTTATCTTGAATATTTTATATAAAAGGATCTGAAATGAAGATAAAATCCGCAAGGAACAAGACCATAGATTTTTCCCTTGAGGAGGGGAAGGAATACCTTTCAAGGTGCATAAGTATTGACAGGGCTTGCAGTATCGAAGAGGTACTGGACAGGACCATTACCGGAGACTGCCTTCAGGTCATGGACTGTCTTCCCCGCGGGTCCGTGGATCTTATCATCGCGGATCCTCCCTATAACCTGGACAAGGATTTTAACGGGGATTTTTTCCATAAGAAAAAGGCAGACGAATACCGGGAATACACGGAGACCTGGCTGAACAAGGCCCTTCCCCTGTTAAAGGAAACGGGATCCATATATGTCTGCTGTGACTGGAGATCAAGCCTCATTATCGGAGAGGTGCTGAGCAGCCGTCTGAAGGTGAGGAACCGCATCACCTGGCAGAGAGAAAAGGGCCGGGGTGCCGGGAAAAACTGGAAGAACGGCATGGAGGATATCTGGTTTGCAACGGCGGGAAATGATTACACCTTCAATCTGGATGCGGTAAAGATCCGGAGAAAGGTCATAGCCCCTTACAGGGATAAGGGAAAGCCCAAGGACTGGGAGGAGACGGACAGGGGTAATTTCCGGAACACCTGCCCTTCCAACTTCTGGGATGATATCTCCATCCCCTACTGGTCCATGCCGGAAAACACGGCCCATCCCACACAGAAGCCGGAAAAGCTCTACGCAAAGCTGATCCTTGCAAGCTCAGATGAGGGCGGCTTGATCTTCGACCCCTTTGCAGGGGCGGGAACCGCGGCAGTTACGGCCAAAAAACTGAAGCGGCATTTCATCTCCGTCGAAAAAGAAGCCCTCTACTGCGCCTGGGCTGAAAAAAGACTGGAAATGGCCGATAGGGACCCTTCGATCCAGGGCTTCCGTGACGGGGTGTTCTGGGAACGTAACAGTCTGTAACCGTAAATGAAAAGCTGTCCCTTATGATCCTGAACGGAAGATGAGCGTCAGGACCCCGAAGATCACGGGCTGGTGCAGAAGATAGATAATAAGGGTATGGCGCCCTATGAATTCCAGAGGAGGGCAGAGGCTGTCCGCAAGAACCGGCTTTATCTTTTCCATGGGCAGCACCCTGTAAAGGAAATAGCCTGTCATGTAAAGAAAGATCCAGGGGATCAGAGGAAAGTAGTCATCGGAAAAAAAGCCCGGGAAAGGAAAACCCAGATAGGCAGTGAAATAACCTGATCCGCTAATATAGCTTCCCACATATCTTGTGGAAATAAAGAGGATAAGCGAGAGGATAAGAAGGACAGCAGAGGCACCCCGGCCCGGAAGCTTCTTAAACAGCCTGTCTAAGGGGATCATTATAAGCATTGCGCTTCCCATGAAGGTTAAGATCCCGAAGATCACCGGCGCTTCCGGCATAAACATAAGTGTCACAAATGTCACAAGGGCTCCTGCCAGAAATACGGTGAGTCCGCGTTTTACATGATGTTTTCCCAGATTCCAGGAAAATCCGGAAAGCACAATAAAGGTCTGGCAGATGATCTGCTGCCAGATAAAGCCGGGCATTCCCTTATACCAGGGTATGTCCATGCCAAAGAGATACACCAGATCCCACATGGCGTGATAGGCCATCATGCTTATCAGATTAAGCCCCCGGAGGGTGTCAGGTTTTGAAAGCCTCATTTCAGTAATCCACCTTCATAAGGCAGAGTCCCTTAGGGTCAGCGGCAGGTCCTGCATTTTTCCGCTCCCTTGATGCGATGATCCCGTCTATGTCCTCCGGATCCCTTTCCCCGTATCCTACGGAGAGCAGGGTTCCTGTCATGATCCGGACCATGTTCTGTAAAAAACCGTTCCCGTGGAAATAAATCCGGATATAGGAGCCGGAGGTCTCGATATTTATGGTGTCCACCACACGGACACTGGATTTCTTCATTTTCGGATTTCCGCAGAAGGCCTTGTAATCGTGCATTCCGGTCATCCGGTCCGCTGCCAGGCGCATCCTTTCCACGTCCGGCATTTTATCAATGACCGTCACATATTTCCTGTCAAAAACCGGCTTCCCTTCGCCGTACCAGAGGGTATACCGGTAGGTCTTTCCCTTGGCCTTGAAGCGGCTGTGAAACCTGGGAGCCGCGATGCGCACATCATTAACGCTTATATCCTCGGGAAGATAGCGGTTCATGTATTCCCGGATCTCCTCGGGAAAGAGAGGGGTTTCAAGGAGCACATTGCAGGTCATGGCCCTGGCGTGGACTCCTGCGTCCGTGCGGCCTGCCCCTATAACGGTGACACTTTCCTTTTCCGGCATGTTCACCATACGGTTCAGCACGCTTTCCAGCTTCCCCTGTATGGTCATGTCGGTATTCGGCTGATGCTCCCATCCATAATATCTGCTGCCGTCATAGCTTACGGTCATTTTATAATTGAGCCTGTCCATCTCCCTCCGTCAGCTTATCTCCTTTTCATGCAGCTCCTGAATGTCATCAAGAGCGGAAAGCATGGGCTTTATGTCCCTGCCCCCTATCTTTCTGTCCACATAGTTCTTCGTGATCTTCACCACCACTCCGCTTAAGGAGATGACGCCGATAAGGTTGGGGATGGCCATCATACCGTTGAAGGTATCGGAGAGATCCCATGCAAGGCTCAGATCCATGGTGGCTCCCACCAGGATAAAGATAACGAAGAGTACCTGATAGATCTTAATGGCCTTTGTTCCGAACAGGTATTCAAAGCCCTTGCTGCCATACTGGCTCCAGCCGAGAACAGTGGAAAAGGCAAAGAACAGTATGGCGATGGCGATAAAGCCGGCGCCTGCGCCTCCAAATACCGTGGAAAAGGCATCCGCCACCAGTGCCGTGGAAACCTGATCGGTCATGACCTCACCGGTCTCAAGGTTAATAAGACCGCTGGAGAGTACCGCAAAAGCGGTCAGTGTACATACGATGATGGTATCGGCGAACACCTCGAATATACCCCACATTCCCTGTACAACAGGCTCTCTCACATTTGAGCTGGAATGGACCATAACGGAGGAACCAAGACCCGCTTCGTTTGAGAAAACGCCTCTCTTCATTCCCCACTGCACTGCCATTGCCACACCGCTGCCGACTATTCCGCCTCCTACAGCCTTCATTCCGAAAGCCCCCTTAAAGATGGAGACAAACACCTCTCCTGCCCTGTCAAAATGCATGATGAACACGATAACGGCACCGATGAGATAGATTATTGCCATAAAGGGAACCAGCCTCTCCGTAACGGAGGCGATCCTCTTTAATCCGCCCACTATGACCAGCCCTGCCAGTACCATTAAGATCACTCCCGTGGCGATAACGGGAATGCCGAAGGCAGAATTCATGTTTAAGGCTATGGAGTTTATCTGGCTCATATTTCCTATACCGAAGGAGGCTATGACGCAGAAAATGCTGAAAAGAGTTGCCAGAATGGCACCGATCTGCTTACACCCTTTTTTTGCGCCAAGGCCGTCTCTCAGATAGTACATGGCCCCTCCGCACCACTCATTCCGCTCGTTACGTCTTCTGTAATATATTCCCAGTACATTTTCCGAGAAGTTGGTCATCATACCGAAGAAAGCCACTATCCACATCCAGAAGATCGCTCCGGGACCGCCTGAAACAATGGCGGCTGCCACACCGGCTATATTACCGGTTCCGATGGTGGCTGCCAGAGCGGTGCAGAGGCTCTGGAACTGGGATATCTGCATATCATCCTTGTCCGTATGGGCAGTAACATGCTCATCCCGGAAGATCCCTCCTATGGTGTTCTTTACCCAGTGCCTGAAATGCGTGATCTGGAACACCTTTGTGAGAGTGGTCATAAGGATACCGGTCCCCACCAGGAGAATGAGCATGGGGAGGCCCCAGACAAACCCGTTTACGGCCGAATTGATGCTTTCTATTGTACTGATCATGTTCTCTCCTTTACTAATACCCTGCCTGTATAAAAAAAGCGTTTGACAACCACGTCTAAACGCCTTTGTTTACGAGAAATCATTATATAGAAAAATTAAAAAAATGCAAGAAAATTGTTAAATATTAAGTTTTTTACCTTTTATGCCGATATAAAGGGTGAAAAGAAAATCATCTGTTCCCATGGAACAGAAAGGTCGTAAATGCACAGGGAGGTGAGTTTATGATGATGATGATCACACCGTATATGCCATTCCCGGCGGTCAGGTACTCTCCTCCGCCACATGTGGTAGCAGCGGTGGGGGTAGCGGCAAGATCCTCCGCCGACAATTCATTCGACGAGAAACTGAAGGCAAAAAAGAAACAGGAGGTGAAGAACAGACAGAAAAAAAAGAAAGCACCTGACAGAGACACTTACGAACACGCATTACCCGAAACAGAAGATATGTACGCAATGGAAAGGGCAGAAAGACTATTATGGTAAAACTCAACAACTAAGCGGCTGGCACGAGACGCATGCTCCGGGTCAGCCGCTATTCTATTTTAAATGAAAAGACTGTGACCGCCGGTCATTGGCTTTTTTTTGTATTGGAAGTATAATCGTAGGAGCTTAACGGGACGGGTGTGACCCGCAGACAGCATTAAGGGAAAGAGGTCAATAATTGAGCGAATTACTGGAAAAGATCTGTATAACCGCAAAAAACGCCGGAAATATGATCCTTGAGGGAGCAGAAAAGATCCGGGCTCTGAAAATAGACAATAAATCCGGACACGGCAACTATGTGACGGAATATGACAAAAAGGTTCAGGAGCTTCTGTACCGGGAGCTCTCCGCCATCCTGCCGGAAGCCAATTTCGTGGGAGAGGAAAACGGACAGGAGGTCTTTAAGGAGGAATACCACAAGGGATATACCTTTGTGATAGACCCCATAGACGGGACAACTAATTTCATCAAGGGCTGGAACGAGAGCGTGACCAGCATCGGACTCTTAAAGGACAGTGAGCCTTATATCGGGGTGATATACAACCCCTTCAGTGACTGGCTTTACTACGCGGAAAAGGGACAAGGGGCCTTTCTGAACGGCAGGCCCATACATACCTCCGAGGATCCCCTTATCGATACCCTTATCATAATGGGAACCGCTCCCTACTATGAGGAGCTTACCGACAGGGCCTTTATCCTTGGCCGCGAAGCAGTTCGCCACTCCGTGGATATCAGGCGGGGAGGCAGTGCGGCAACGGATATCTGCAGACTCTCCTCAGGCCAGGCCGGCATGTTCTTTGAGCTGAGACTGGGATTATGGGATTATACGGCAGCCGCCGCCATACTCCTTGAAGCCGGGGGCGAGATAATGGATATAAAGGGAAATCCCCTGACCTATGACAGACCCTCTTCCGTGGTGGCTCTTTCCAAAGGGGTCAGTAAAGAAGATGCTGCGTGGGTGTTCGATGATTAAGGATCATTCCGCCTGTGGCAGGCACGGTTATCTTAAGCTTTCCCCGGGACACGGTGCATTCCGTGGTCTCGGTGGAGAATCCGTCGGCGTAGGTTATGAGAAGCCTCTTTAAGCGGCACTCCGAAGGGATGCCGGCGATCCACACATCCCCGCACCATTCCACATCATAGGTATTATTATTTAAGATGATAATCGAAGCCCCATCCCTGTTAAATCTGGCGAAGGACAGGATCCCCTCGTCATCTCCCTCGATGGGAACAGGGATCATGCTGCCCGTCAGGAGCTCACGGTTTTCCTTGTGGATCCTGATACAGGCCCTGTGATAATCAATAAGCTCAAAGTCCTCATTTCCCCAGGGGTAGGTCCTTCTGTTGTCGGGATCCGTAAAGCCGCAGAGTCCCGCTTCGTCCCCGTAATATATGGTAGGCGCTCCGGGCCAGGTCATCTGGAACAGCACCGCTTCCCTCATTACAGCTTTATTTACGCCCTTTTCGGCCGCTTCGGGCCCAAGTTTGTCAACCCTTCCCACCATTCTGTTGGTTCTGGTAAGAAATCTTGAATGATCGTGGTTTGAGAGCTCGTTCATGGCACAGAGTCCCGATCCGCCGCTGAACTGCCTTCTGTGGACTCTCATTGCTCCCCAGAATGCCATGGGGTTATTGATAAGATCCGGTCTGTATTCGTCCGAATGCTTCTGCATTCCCGTTAAAAAGAAGCTTATGGGCTCCATAAAAGCATCATAATTCATTACGGTGTCCCATTCGCCGTTTGAGATCCAGCTCTCGGCATCGCCGTAGTGCTCCGCCAGAACAATGGCCTCCGGATTTGCTTCCCTTACAGCCTGTCTGAAATCATGCCAGAATCTGTGGTTGAATTCCGGGGTATGGCCCAGATCCGCAGCCACATCAAGTCTCCAGCCGTCGGCGTTGTAGGGGGGTGACACCCATTTTCTGGCCACATTCAGGATATACTCGCAGAGGGCGGGAGAATCCTCATAATTAAGCTTCGGCAGAGTGGCATGCCCCCACCAGCCGTCATAGCTTCCGTTATCCGGCCACTGCTTCTCATCGTAAAAGTGGAAGAAGGACCTGTAAGGGCTGTCGGCACTTACATAGGCTCCGCTTTCATAGCCTTCCTCGTGTTCGTAGATCTTTTCCCTGTCCAGCCACTTATTAAAGGAACCGCAGTGGTTGAACACCCCGTCAATTATGACCTTTATGCCCATGGAATGGGCGATCCTCACAAGCTCGGCAAAGAGCTCGTTTCCCGCTTCCAGATTCCTTTTATTCGTTACCCTCTTTATATATTTGCTGGCATACCTGTTCTCTACGGAGTCCACCAGGCATTCTCCCCCGTCCTCAACGATGACGCCGTAGTGAGGATCTATATGATCGTAATCCTGTATGTCATATTTATGGTTTGAGGGCGACACAAAGAGAGGGTTGAAATAGATGGCATCTATCCCGATCTCCTTAAGGTAGGGAAGCTTGTCTATGACCCCTTTAAGGTCTCCGCCGTAGAAGCGTCTCACATCCATTGAATTGGGAGGAGCATTCCAGTCAGATACCCTCTCGGAGTAAGCGTCAAGATAATAGTATTCGTGATCCAGCACGTCATTATCCGGATCTCCGTTATAGAACCTGTCCGTAAAGATCTGGTACATTACGGCTCCCCGGCTCCACTCGGGAGTCTTGAGCCCCGGTATCAGCCGGAATTCGTCCCTGCAGGAAGCAGAGTCCTCGAGACCGCTCCTGCCGTAGGAAACCCTTATGTTGCCGAGAACCATCTCAAAATGGTAGAAGAAGGGTTTATCTTCCAGACTTATCTGCCCCTCATAATAGTCAAACTGTCCCTCCGAGGAAGCCTTTACCATTTTTATCATGCCTCCCCTTACGGAAATATAAACATCATCCACGTTACTGCGGCCAGTTCTGAAGCGCAGTGTGACCTGGCTGAACTTCTCCGGTTCCATGGGAGACACATAGTCCTCCGTCATGTCCGCATAGACTGCCTTGTAATTAAATACCGGCTGCATCCCAAGGATATATATGATATTTTTCCTGTTTCTCTCACTGTTTGTCATGTTTTCTTAAACCAGGAAGCTCTCCGCTATGAAAACGGCTATGCAGGCTCCCGCTGCAACCGTCAGGAGTCCCCTTCTCATAAAAGCAAGGATCAGCGCCACTATAAAACCCGCTGCGGCGGAGTATATGCTCCTTGTGGCATAAAATATGGCAGGCACCGTCATTGCCGACAGGGTAACGTAGGGTACATAGTATAAAAATGACCTTACGAAGGGACTTTTTATCTCTTTTCTGATGAGGGTCAGAGGAAGGGCCCTTATGAGGAAAGTGACAAGCGCCATGATGAGGATGTAGATGTAGACATTATTCCCCATTTTCCGCCTCCTCTCCCTTTACCGGAAACAGCAGTGCCGCAAAAACCGAAACCACCACGGTTATGATGATTATCCTGGTTCCGGAGGAAATATCCTTAACGACGGGAGCATAGGTAAAAAGTGCGGACATGAGCACCGCCATAAGGGCTGCGGCAGCTATGTTCCTGTCATTTCTGGCGGGAGGTACGACTATGGCAATGAACATGCCGTATAATGCCACTCCCAGAGCGCTTATCAGGGCCGCAGACAGTATCTCTCCGGAAAAAGCTCCGAGAAAGGTGCCCAGAACCCAGCCTGCAACCGCTATTAAAATAGCCCCGGCGGAAAAAGCGGGAGAGAGGATCCCGGGTCTCACTATGCTCACCCCGAAGATCTCATCCGTTACGCCGAAGGCAATACCCAGTCTCTTATATGTGGGAAGATCAGGTGCCACCTTCTGGGAAAGAGCGGCGCTCATCAGCATGTATCTTAAGTTTATGACCATCTGTACTCCTGCCATTTCCAGATAGGAGCCGGCAGCGGCAATGACGGAGATCCCCGCAAACTGTCCCGCACTGGTGACATTCGTAAGGGAGATCAGGGTAGCCTGAAACACGGAAAGCCCGGAGGAGGCAGCCTGGATCCCGAAGGCAAAGGAGACCGCCAGATACCCTAAAGCAATGGGGATCCCGTCCCTTATTCCATCCTTAAAATTTACAAGCGGGTCAGAAGGACTTGATGGCATCTTCCGAATCATCCTCGTTTTCTTCTATCTCAATGATCTTAATGTCATAGCTGACATCAGAGTTTACAACAACCTTACAGACATCTCCCGCCTTATGCCCGAGAAGCGCCTTACCTATGGGAGACTCTATGCTTATATAGTTCTTGAGGGAATTTCCCCGGATGCTGGTAACGATCTTAAACCTCTCCCGGCTTTTGTCATCCATAAACTCCACCAGCACAAAGTTATTGAGACCCACCTCGCCCTTCTTTGAGCTGTCATCGATTATGATGGCGGTCTTCAGCATGTTGTCCAGATACCTTATCCGGCTTTCATTCTCGTTTTTAGCCTTTTTTGCGGCATAATACTCAAAGTTTTCGCTCAGATCCCCCTGGGCTCTGGCTTCCTTCACCGCTTCGATAAGCTTCGGCCTCTCAACGAGCTTCCTCTCTTCTATTTCCTTTTCTATCTTTTCAACGTCGCTCTTCGTGAGCTCCGCCCTTCCTTTTATCATGCTCCATCCCCTGTAAACACAACATCTTGTTGCAAACCCTTTGTATTATACTTCATTGATGTACCCTCGTCCACTTCATTAATGTGAAAAACAGCCAACCGGGGTAGGCTGGCTGCTTTCGGAGAAGGTATTTCTTATCTTTGGGGTATAGTTTGTAAAAAACTATATCATGTATTGGGGGGGTACGCTGATAATATATCATCCAGAAAGTAAGTAAACAAGATGCATGCTCAACAAATTTTACAAAAACACCCCCGCTTTTTTGTGAATTATTGCCAAAGAGCCTCGAATTCCTCTCTGGTGAGCCTTTCTTTCTTTATCAGCTCCTCTGCGCATTTAATAAGCACTGCCCTGTTATCGTGGATCAGCTCCTCTGCTCTCTGATAGCAGGAATCGATAATGGCCTTGACCTCCAGATCGATCTCTCCGGCGGTCTCCTCCGAGTGACTTCTGGGATGGGCCATATCCCGGCCGATGAACACTTCCTCATCTCCCGAGTCGTAGCTCACCACCCCAAGCTTATCGCTCATTCCGTACTTGGTGACCATTGCTCTGGCTTCCTTGGTGGCCTGCTTTAAGTCCTGGCTGGCGCCGGTGGTGATATCCCCGCAGAACATGGCTTCCGCCACCCTGCCGCCCATCTTGGCGATTATCTCATTAATCATGCGGGTCTTTGTCATGAATTCCTCATCATGCTCCGGAAGGGGCATGGTATAGCCCGCTGCGCCTATACCCGTAGGGATTATGGATATGGTATAGACAGGCCCTACCTCCGGGAGAACATGGAAGAGCACCGCATGTCCCGCTTCGTGGTAGGCTGTGATCTTCTTGTCCCTGTCACTGACTATCCTGCTCTTCTTCTCTTTTCCTATGCCCACCTTGATGAAGGACTGCTTGATATCATCCTGCCGGATAAATTTGCGGTTTTCCTTAGCGGCAAGAATGGCCGCCTCATTTAGGAGGTTCTCCAGGTCCGCCCCCGTAAATCCTGTTGTGGACTGGGCTGTAACATGGAGATACACGTCATCTCCCAGGGGCTTCTTTTCCGC